>JAXITL010000004.1:0-52703 GCA_034680125.1 Chitinophagaceae bacterium | reverse complement strand
ATTGTTCGCTGGCCTTGTATTGCAGCCTATCCACATCTCTTAATGCTACTTCAAAAATGCGCTTGTCGATTAAGGGTTTTAATTGTGCTGGACTTGCTTTTATTTGATCAAGCAATTCGTTACGCAGCACATATCCCTGTTTTTTATTCATGTGCAAATAAGCCATTAATATTGCCAGTTGCTTGGGCGATTTTTGCAGCTTGTCAAATAAATTTTCTAGTGCAGATTCTTCGGCATAGTCATCCGAAAGGATTACAATTTTTTCTTTTCTGGGGCGATAGCTTTGTTCCAAACCCTCATTGATGTACACACATTCATGTTCAATAAGTTCGTTGAGTACTTTTGGTAAGGATTCAGCTCCGACTGTTTGGCGAAGCTCACTAATCGTCATTTCTTTCTTGAGCAGTAACATGTTTACCGCCACTAAGGCTTGCTCACTCCAAATAATGGTTTCCATTTCTGTACGGTCTGCCCATTCTATTCGGGTTTCGCTCATCAGTTTGAGATGTGCTGGCAGTGCGGCATTCATTACTTCGCCTGGTGAAGCTATATAGTATTTGCCTACCCAATCCCAGAAGCTTAATTGCAATGCATTCACAATGGGTGATTGGTCTAAAATATTGCGTATGGGCTTTATGGAATAAGCATCTGGCTGCTTATTGTGCAGGCTATGGATAATGCCTGCGAAAAACTTATTGCCTTTAAGCGCTACCTCGACACGCATGCCCACCGCTATTTTTCCCTGCATTTCAATAGGCACACCATACGTTAAGGTTTGGGGCAAATTGAGGGGCAAAATAACTTCGGCAAAGCGAAAATCAGTTGGGGCAATGTTCATTAGGCTGCAAGTTACTTAATTGAATTTATGAAAAGCAAACAGCAAATTTGTGCTGTACATTTGTGCTTAAAATTTGCCTCAATGTTACAAAAAGCAACGCTTCATTTTTTACAAGAACTTGATGATAATAATAACAAAATTTGGTTTGATGAGAATAGAAAACTGTATGAAGTAGCTAAACAAGATTTTGAGCTTTTTATCAGCGAGGTGCTTTCCTCTAATATTAATCTTATTCCAGAGCTAGAAGGACGAAAAGCGAAGGATTGCATTTTTCGGATTTTTAAAGATGTACGCTTTGCAAAAGAGAAGATTCCCTACAAAAATAATTTTGGTGCGGGCTTTGGTAAGGGCGATAAAAAGGCCCATAGTGCAGGCTTTTATGTGCATTTGCAGCCAGGTAATAAAAGCTTTGTGGCTGGCGGTATTTGGATGCCTGAGGCTGCCGATTTAAAAGCCATCCGGCAAGAAATTGACTATGGATTTGCAGAATTTACTGCTATCGTTGAAAAGCCTTCTTTCCAAAAAATGTTTGGAGCATTGAATCCATCCGAAAAGCTAAAAAAATGCCCTAAAGATTATGCCGAAGACAATCCGGCACTTGAATTTTTAAAACTAAAAAGCTTTACTGTAGGCACGCCATTGACGGATAAAGAAATGCTCAGTAAAACGGCTGTAGCTCACATTGCCACGATTGTAAAAGAGATGAAACCTTTTGTTGATTTTTTAAATAAAGCGATTTCTTAAATTCTTTACCTTCTTGGGCAAACAGTAGTGCTAAAGCCGCGGTTAGGGTCGGTCAAAAATCCTGTTTTAATGATGGAGATTTCAAAGCCTCCTTTAAGGTTTGATGCGGTTTGTAGTTTCGACAAGTTCATATCGTAGCTCATGCCAAAAGTGAGGTCGTTGTAGTCGATTTTTACGACGGGGATTAGCGCATCTCCAACACGATAAATGAGTCCACCATAAAAAACGAGCACATCTTCGTTGGCCGATTCTGCATTTTTGCGCCCCACTAAGCCACCTAAAATGATTTCTTTGTACTTGCCTTGGAGCATCAAATTGCTTTGTGCTTGCAGGCTCCATGTTTCAGTCAGCAACCAGTTGGCGCTTGCATGCACATTCCAACGAAAGTCTTGTCTAAGGCCAGCATTGCTCCCAAAAAAATTATTTTCTGGACGTGTAAGATGGTAGCCTGCCACACCCACAGAATAATTCGTCTTATTATCAGCCCCAGTATTGGAGGTGTAGTTGACGCCTGCGCCAAAATCCATTTGGGATATTTTAGGATTGGGTAAGTTTTCCCCCGTTGGGTTGTTGGGGTCGTAGCCAATGCCACTAGTATACTGGTTTCCAAAGGTCATCTTTGAAGGGTCATAATTTCTTTGAAGATAGCCGCTCATGAAGCCAATAGACAAAAATGTCCCATGCTCTTCGTTAAGGTTTTTATTGTACGAAAAGGCTGCATTGCCCGATAGGGTTGTCAAATTAATACTGCCTGTTCTGTCAAAATAACCGAGTACCCCCACTCCAATAAAATCTTGTGATGATCCAATTTGTTTTTTTATTTCTGCACAACCAGTAGCTGTCTGAAAGGGCGCGCTGATACTGCTCCATTGGTTGCGATACATGAGTCCAAACCGGTAGTCACCATTGTAAATGCCTATTAGCGCAGGGTTTCGCAGTACACTCGTTTCATAAAATTGAGAAAAATGTACATCTTGTGCAGTGCTGCTGAATGGGCAAATGCTCAAGAGTATACTGGCCAAGCTTAGGGTCTTTTTAAAGAAGTTTTGCATCGTCTAATAGTCTTTATACAATTATCTAATGAGCGTTATGTCTCCTTTTATAAATACAATTTCACCGTTATTACAAGCGGCCTCTATAGTGTACACAAAGGTGTCCGAGTTTAATTTTTCGCCTGCATAAGTTCCATCCCAACCTTGTTCTCGGCTATTGACATCTATGCCGTTTTTTTCAAAAACTTTTTGTCCCCAGCGATTATACACAATAAAGGTTTTGATTTTTGCCACACCTGTTCCTTGTGGGAAAAAATAATCATTCTGTCCGTCTCCATTAGGTGTAAAGGTATTGGGTAAAAATAATTGACTTTGATCGCAGAAGATAACAATCCGCACATTGTCGGTGTCGGAACAACCAAAATCAGATTTGCCAATTAGCGTAAACACAGTAGTAGAAGAGGGTTTGCCCGTGGGGTTTGGACAATCATTGCAACTTAAGACATCTGAAGGTGTCCATAAATAATCTTTTACGTTGGTACCTGAGCCAGTGAGCTGTACCGTGGTGCCGGCTAATACTTTTTGATCGGGGCCTGCATCTATTATGGGCAATGGGTGCACGGTTACTTTTATAAATGCGGTGTCGGGTATGCAAGAACCCTCTATGCCAATTACTCTGTAGCTAAGTGAGCTATCCATAGTGGCTATAGGGTTGGCTATTGCAGCATCATTTAAATATTTTTCTGGTGTCCAAATATATTTTTGTGCGCCAGCAGCACTTAGCTGTATCGGTTCTTTTTCACACACATCTGCAGCTTTTGCAAGGATCAACGTTGTTTTGGTTTTGATGCCAAGGCTTAAAGTATCCTTGTTAGTACATCCATTTTTATCTGTTCCCGTAACATAATATCTTGTAGCAACCCTTGAGGATGTTATGGGACTATTGCAGGCTGTACAGCTGAGTGTAGCATCGGGCAGCCAATTATAGGATATGCCCCCACTTGCGGACAGTTGGGCATCATCGCCTAGACAAATCACTGTGTCCTTAGCAACAATCTTGGGTAGCCCGTGTATGATGATTGAGCTGTTTAAGGTGTCTTTGCAGCCATTGGTATTCGTGGTGATTAATCTTATAGTATAGGTACCTGCTTTGGGGTAAATTCTCGTAGGGTTTTTTAAGGTACTTGTTGTGCCATCATCAAACAACCAATCTGAATTTGCGTACCCAGAAAAATAACTGTAGGATGAATCATTAAAAGTTATGAGTGCTCCTTCGCAAGCAGGGGAGCTTGTTATTTTTGCAATTACATCATCTACTTTGATTGTATCTAATCCTTTGCTGGAGGTAGAACAGCCTTTGCCATCGCCTAAAAGTAAACGCGGTAAATACCTGCCAGCTGTGGTATAGGTATGAGTGGTTTTTAGATTGCCTACGGCACTTTCCGTATAGCCATCTGCAAAGTCCCAAACCATAACATCCACATTGACAAGGTCTGCCTCAAAAGATACAGTCAATGGACTACAGCCCTCAGTTGGATTGTATTTAAAGGCACCACTAAAGCCCATTACTCTAGCTTTTCTATATGCAGTATCGGGGCAGCCATGGCTATCAAATGCTATTAAACGAATGTTATAAACACCAGAGTCAATATAAGGCGTTGTGGGTGTCGGTGATGTTGCGGTGCTGCCATTATCAAAGTCCCATTTGTAGGCCACTGCTGCCAATGAGGAGTTGATCATCGTAGCAAATAGTGGAGGGCAAAGTGCTACAGAATCTTTCAAGGAAAAAGAAGCGGTAGGTTTTGTGATTTTTACAAAAGCTATTTTAGTGATCGAGTCTTTACAGCCCGTTTTGTCGGTCACTACAAGTTTCACATTGTAGGTGCCCACTGCCTTATACGCATAAGTGGGGTCTGCTGCTGTAGAGGTGGTGCCATCGCCAAAATCCCATAGGTAGCTGATATCGACTCCTGATGCCGAGTTGTAAAATTTGATTGGGCGCCCAATACAAGAAAAGGTATCCAATTCGGCAGCAAAATTTGCTTTTGGTTTTCTTGATTCGACCGTAAGGGAGGTCGAGTCTATACAGCCTAAAGAATCTGTTACAAATAGCTTTACGATATAAGCCCCTGGAGTCGCATAGCTTTTAGAGGCCGTGGTGGCGCTGGTAGTGAGTGTTGTAGCATCTCCCCACAGCCATTTTCGGCTAATGTTCTTTACGCCCATTACATTTTTGCTGCTGTCCTCAAAATTGATAGTAATGGGGTAGCAAGCAATTAATGGACTGGCAGCAATTTTGACCTTTGGCCTAGCAACAATAAAATAGTTTGTTTTAACTATAGAGTCATCACATCCATGCAGGTCTTTGTATCTTACCTTAATCGAATACCTTCCTGTGTCTGAATAAATGATATATCGAAGGGTTGATTTCGGCGTATCTAGTTTTACCACACTAGGCCAAAAAAATGAGGATACGTAGGCACCATTGACGATGTTTAATTTAATCGTATCGTTTGTGCACACGGGGCTAGCCAGTATGTTTGGTTTTTTATTGAATAAATAAATAGGATTAATGATGGTGTCTGCACATCCAAATGTATCGTTTGTTGTGATGAGTCTTACGCTATAAAGTCCAGTGTCTGCATATAGGTGTATGGGGTTGCTGGCAGTAGAAGTATTGCCATCGCCAAAACTCCAAGAATAAGTTTTTGCACGATAAGATTTATCTATAAATCGTACTTTATAGGGTGTGTCACACGAATATTTAAAGTCGAAATTGGCATCGGGAGGCTTGACAAAAATATTTTTTTCCATAGAGTCTGCACAACCATATCGCATCGCTCTTAATAATACTTTAAGCAGTCCACTTCGCGCATAGGTATGTTTCACATTTTTTGCGGTATCCGTACTTTTGCCTCCATCGCCGAAACTCCATTCATAATCAAGGGCGCCAGTAGAGAGGTTTGTAAATTCCCCGTAGTCGCTTTTACAAAAAGAATCTTTTAAAACGATAAAGTTAGCCACTGGCTTAAAGCCTGCATCTACCTGTGTGGTATCTGAGTAGGTACAGCCATTTACAGTGGTGACGGTACAAGTAACAACATGTTTCCCTTCAATTAAATAGGTATGGCTTGGACTTGCAGCAGAAGATGTTGGGCTGCCATCCCCAAAATTCCAAGTATAGGTAGCTATTGGATAAGGGTATTTATTCATCGGTACTTTTGCATAGCTGGAGTCTGCATATGGGTCTGGGTAGGGGTCTTTAAATGTGCTGACTTTGAAACAAAACCAATAGGGTATAGTATAAGGAGCTACAAATGAACAAATCGGAGCCTTTGCCGTATCAGGGCTTGCGGGTAGAAATTTAGTTTTGCCCAGCTCAATTGAGAAATCTACAGTGGAAGGAATGCAGGTGCTCAGCTGTGTTTTATTAAAGGACATTTTCATGTCATATACCCTGATAATTACCGGCGAATTACTACTGTCGTAAAAAGGGTTGGGATAACCTCCTGGAAAATCCTTAGTGGTATCCCGCACTCTAAAGGTATCGGAACAGCCAAATGAATTTTTCTGAATGAGAAAAACAGTGAATACGCTATCGCGAAGATAGGTGTGTGATGGACTATAGGTCGATGAAGTGCTGCCATCGCCAAAGACCCATGTAAAGGTGTCTGAAGTGGCACTTTTGTTAGTGAAATTAATCGTTGCCGGTGCTGGGCAAGGATAAATAGGGCTGTAAGAAAAGTTGGGTTTGGGTTTTGGGTAAACGGTATAATTTTTTACAGCAGTATCTATGCAGCCTGGCCCAAAAGAGTCAATCATGGTAATTGTATAAGTCCCTCCTTTCCAAAAATTTCTTTGACCAAACATTCCTGTTGTGCCACCACCATCGCTCCAGGTCCATTTTGTAGCTAGGGGGGTAGGTACAGAGCTGTTTTCAAACATCACTAAAGTATTGCTGGGGCAAATACTCAGGGGTAATTTGAAGTCGGAATTCATCGGCACCGCTTTGATATAATTCGTTTTCGTAACCGTGTCTTTACAACCATTAGCATCGGTTATCACCAGTGTTACGGTGTACATTCCCGAAACAGTATAGGTATGCGTGGGGTTGGCTAAGGCAGATGTTGTTGGGCCATCACCAAAATTCCAACTGAAAGCGTAGGGGGCTTTGCCTTTACTTGCAGATCCAAAAAATTGGGTAGAGTCGGGTACTTTACAAATATTCACTTTAGAGGCATAAAAACTGCCAATAGGTTTTTCTTGAATGATAACTTTAGCTGTATCTATTCTGGTGCCCACACAACCCACACTATTGGTGACTTTTAGGGCAATATTGTAGGAGCCAGGAGTGCAATAAAGATGGTTTGTATTATTGGTTGTGGCAATATCTCCATCACCAAAAGACCATAAGCTAGTGTAAGCGCCAGGTGCGTTAGGATTGGTGGTATTGGTAAAAGTGACATTGGTACAAGGGCATCCCGATAAGGGCGTGCTGGTATAAGAAACGCTAGGGCTTGGGTATACCGTTATGGTAGCAGTTTTGGTACTTGGCGTACCTGCAGCTCCATTTTTTACAGTTAATTTTACAGTGTAAGTGCCTGGTGTTATGTAGGTTGTGCCCGGACTAGCTATAGAGGCATATTTAAAATCGCCAAAATCCCAACTATAAATTGTGCTGCTTGATGTGCCTGTGCTTTTATCGGTGAACGTAATATCTAATGGGTTGCACCCAGAGTATTTACTCGCCACAAAATCTGCTGTTTGCCCTTGGCATATAAGGTTTATAAAGCATGTGAAAAAAAGAAAAATAAAGCTGCGTAAAGTTTGTTTCATAGGGATAGAATAAAATAAGAAATTAATATTTCTATTTTTAGACAAAGGGGTTTTCACACACTAAAATAGTATATTTTTTGCAGTTGAGCAATTACTGAATGTATTGGGCTCGGTCAGTAAATAAATGAAGTACTCATTTTAGCCCTTTGTGTTCTACTTTTGCGGCAGAAAAATATTTTGTTCCAAATGATTCACTCTTTCGATACCTCCCTTGAATATGCACAGGCACAAGACCAGATGGATGTTTTACATCCTTTTCGTGAGCGTTTTTTGTTCCCGCAACACCATCATAAAAATGTTGTGTACTTCTGTGGTAATTCCTTGGGTTTGCAATCGACTGCTGTGCAGTATTTGATGAATAGTGAATTAGCTGATTGGGCGAAATTTGGCGTTGAGGGTCATTTTGAAGCAAAAAATCCTTGGCTTTCCTACCATCAGCAATTCTCCGACAGTTTGGCCAAAATTGTAGGGGCTTACAAAGAAGAAGTAGTGGCGATGAATACCCTTACGGTCAATCTCCATTTGTTGTTATTGTCTTTTTATCGTCCCCAAAACGGCCGTTATAAAATATTAATGGAGGCTGGCGCATTTCCCAGCGACCAATATGCCATAGAAACACAAGTGCGAATGTATGGTTATGAGCCCAATGATGCGATCATAGAAATTGCCCCACGTGAAGGTGCACACATTATTGAAGAAGAAGACATATTAAAAGCCATTGCCGATGCCGGAGATACACTAGCTGTGGTATTGATGGGCGGTGTAAATTACTATACAGGGCAGCTTTTTGATATGGAAATCATTACGCAAGCAGCGCATAAAGTGGGTGCTTATTGCGGTTTCGACCTTGCTCATGCTGTGGGTAATGTTCCTTTAGCTTTGCACGATTGGAAAGTCGATTTTGCCTGCTGGTGCTCCTACAAATACCTTAATTCTGGACCCGGTGGGGTAGGTGGCGCCTATGTGCACGAAAAACATGGCAACAATCCTGAAACCTTCCGCTTGGCCGGATGGTGGGGGAATGAAGAAAAAACCCGTTTTAAAATGCAAAAAGGTTTTGTGCCAGCCAAAGGTGCTGCTAGTTGGCAAATGAGTAATGCGCCCGTATTTAATATGGTGGCTCATCGCGCCTCTTTAGACCTTTTTGACAAGGCAACTTTGCCCGCTTTACGCGAAAAAAGCTTGCGAATGACGGCTTATTTAGAGTATTTATTGCTGCAATTAAATAATCTTTCTTTTACAATAATTACCCCCAATAATCCTGAACGCAGAGGTGCTCAGTTATCTTTATTATTTGCCGAAAAGGGCAAAGAGGTTTTTACCGCATTGACCAACAACGGCGTTATTGCTGATTGGAGAGAACCCAATGTCATCCGTATAGCGCCAGTGCCGATGTACAATAATTTTGAAGATTGCCATCGTTTCTATGAGATTTTAAGAGGCCTATAATGGATGCCTAATAGGAAAACAGGAAAGCCTTGCACCATATTTTGGGCAAGGCTTTTTTTTGGATTGAACGGCTTAATGTTTTCGCTAGTTAGGCGCAAAACAATAGGCTATTCGATTTTCGTTGTATACCCACTACATCGAAGCGGCTTTTGCCAAGATGTCTACAATGGCTTGTGGCCTTGGCTGCATCAAATTTTTCGAAAGCTCTTGAAGCAATTGCTGAGCGGACTTATCCTGATGGGATGTTTTGAGAATATTTGGACGCGAAGGGGTATTTTTTGAGTGTAGTTGTTTAATCATTCAAAGGTGGTTTTGTAAAACAAACGCAGGGCTTAATAAAATATTGTACCCTAGCCAAAAAAAACATCTGTGGCAACAAATGCTATTTTTTTGATAACAAGAAACAATTATTGATGCTATAATTGTACCTTAGCCCACGTTCAAATTATCTTAATTAAAACCTTTTTCAATGGCAAAAATTAAAGTTGCAAACCCCGTAGTAGAGCTTGATGGGGACGAAATGACCCGGATTATCTGGCAATTTATCAAAGACAAATTGATACTCCCTTACTTAGAGTTAGACATTAAATATTACGACCTAAGTGTAGAATATCGCGACCAAACTAACGATCAAGTGACTATTGATGCAGCCAATGCCATCAAACAATACGGCGTAGGCATCAAATGTGCCACCATTACACCTGACGAAGAACGCGTAAAAGAATTTAACCTAAAGCAAATGTGGAAAAGCCCCAATGGCACTATCCGCAACATTCTTGATGGCACTGTATTCCGTGAGCCCATTGTTATTAATAATATTCCACGTTTAGTTACTACTTGGGATGCGCCGATTATCGTTGGTCGTCACGCCTTTGGCGATCAGTATCGAGCTACCGATTTTGTGACCAAAGGGAAAGGTAAATTGACCATTAAGTTTGAAGGTGAAGATGGCACCTTGATTGAGCACGAAGTGTTTAATTATAAGGGAGATGGTGTAGCAATGGCTATGTACAATACCGACGAGTCTATCAAAGGTTTTGCACGTTCTTGCTTCAATATGGCCTTGTCTAAAAAATGGCCATTGTTCCTCTCTACAAAAAATACCATTCTTAAAAAATACGATGGTCGCTTCAAAGATATTTTTGAAGAAATTTACTTGGCCGAGTTTAAAACACTATTTACTGAGGCGGGTATTGTTTACGAGCATCGCTTAATTGACGACATGGTAGCGAGTGCCCTAAAATGGAATGGCAATTTTGTATGGGCCTGTAAAAACTATGATGGGGATGTTCAAAGCGATACCGTAGCTCAAGGTTTCGGTTCGCTTGGATTAATGACCTCTGTTTTGATAACACCCGATGGTCAAACAATGGAAGCAGAAGCGGCGCATGGTACAGTTACCCGCCACTATCGTGAGCATCAAAAAGGCAAACCCACTTCTACCAATCCAATTGCTTCTATTTTTGCTTGGACAAGAGGATTGATGTTCCGCGGAAAATTAGATGGCAATCAGCCATTAATCGATTTTTGCCAGGCATTGGAAGATGTGTGTATCGAAACAGTTTCGAGCGGTAAGATGACTAAAGATTTGGCCGTGTGCATCCACGGAAACAAAGTAAATCACGGTGAACACTATTTGTACACAGAGGAGTTTTTAGATGCTTTGGATAGCAATTTGCAATCGAAGTTGAATCAATAATTTTTTGTAAAGCAATGAAGCGATAAACCTTATGGGTGAACCGTTTCATTGCTTTTTAATTTTGTACTATTATGAATGACAATGCAATAGTTGCGCTGCGCAATGCCAACATTTATCAAGGTAATTCACTCATTTTATCTGACGTCCATTTTGAGGTAAACAAGGGTGAAATGGTGTATATGATTGGTAGAACAGGAAGTGGAAAATCAAGCTTGCTCAAAACCCTTTATGGCGATTTGTATCTCAAAGAGGGCGAGGGTAATGTTGCCGGTTTTAATCTCAAAGATTTAACTTGGAAAACCGTTCCGCTTTTGCGCCGCAATTTGGGTATTGTCTTTCAGGATTTTCGACTGCTGAGCGATAGAAATGTCTACAATAATTTAGAGTTTGTCTTGAAGGCTACTGGATGGACAGACAAGTCGCTCATGAAAGAGAAAATAGAAACCGTTCTCGGCAAAGTGGGTCTTCGGGGCAAAGGATTTAAAATGCCCCACGAAATGTCGGGTGGCGAACAACAAAGAGTCGATGTCGCACGCGCTTTACTCAATAACCCCAAGCTGATTATCGCTGACGAGCCTACCGGCAACTTAGACCCAGAGACGACCGATGAAATCATGCAATTACTACTCACCATTTGTAAAGATTACAATACGGGTATGATAATGGCTACACATGATTATACCATTTTACAAAAATATCCAGCACGAATAGTAAGGATCGAACAAGGTAAATTGCAAGAATTAACACCCGTTCAGTAGTTGTTGTTGCTTTTCCAAGTCAATATTATAAAAAGCGGTCCTGCAATTCTTTTGTAGGCATCATACATTCGTCTTTTTTGCCCCAAAAGCGATACCGGTATCGGGCAACAAAACGATAAACGGCATCTCGTAAAAAGGGGGGAATGATTCTAAGGCTGTATAAGTATGGCCAATAGCCACCTAACAAGCGCAATACGCGAAGGGCAGCTGTGGAGTGGGTATAATATTGCTCTGATTCTATGAGTATAAATGTGTTTTTTCCAAGACCCAATAATCCACCTTTCTTCAATAATTGTTGTCCAATTTCGGATTGCAAAGCTGCAAATTTGAACTGCTTTTGAGGGTCGTTACGGATAACAAATTGCACCGAATGATCGCAGAGATTGCAATAGCCGTCAAACAAAATTATTGGGTTGTCCCCTTTCATTATTGAGCTTGTTGCGATTGCGAAACGTGATGGCTTAGCACTTTTTGTAAGAGGTCAATTCTTTGTGCACTCCATTTATTTTGATCAGTCTCCGCTTGGGGTAATTCGAAGTTTTGGGCAAAGAAATAAACATAATTGCGTTCACCACTTTTATTCATTGAGCCTTCCTTTTCCTTAATTTTCACTTCATATTCGGCAAAGCCCACCACCCAAAGGATTGTGGCACTGTCATTTTTGCCCCATCCAGTTTTGTAGTATAGTTTCTGTCCGTTTTTGTTATCATGTAGCATCAAACTACGCACAATGCGTTGGGTGCGGTCTGTAAAAGGCAGTTGGTTAAAATACATTTTACGTAAAAAGCCAACCTGCTCATCTGCAGAAATTTTTAAGCTATTGTCTGTCCAGCAGCTAGTCACCGAGTCGCCTATGGTTTTATTGCCGTAACGAACGGTATCTAAAAAATGCTGTAAGTTTTCTTTGCCAATGCGGCGCGCTACCTCTTTGAAGAAGGGCTCTGAGCTGAGCTCAAAAGCCTCGCGTAGGTTCAAATCTTTGTCCCATTCGGGATGGCCACTGCTGTCGCCATTAAAGGGGATAATGAATTTGTCATCTTGCAGAATGCCTAATTCAACAGCAACTAAACTCAACAATATTTTAAAAGTAGACGCTGGTAAAAAGTGGGCCGTGTCTTGTTGTAAATTATAATAATGAACGGCATCATGCGTTTGGTCGCGCAAGATGATACCCGCATTTTTTATGCCAGCCTCTTCGTAAAATTTCCCCCAATCTTTATGCTCATGGATACGGGCATCGCGGCAAGAAACGAAACTTAAAATAGAGCACAGGCAAAGACTAAGCGTATAAAAGCGATTCATAAATAGAAATAAAAATAAAAAAGCAGAGCAAAGATAAACCGAAATAAGCATCAAGCACTTGCTTAAAATCAATATTTACTAAAACCCAATAGGGCTTTCGTATCTATTTTTTTGTTTGCTTTGCAGTGTGAATCTTCCATTGTTGCTCGCTCGCCGATATTTGGTTAAACAAAACGGCACTTTTTCGTCTTTCGTTATCAAGCTCGCGATAGTAGCTACGGCGCTCAGTGTGGCTGTAATGATACTGTCTGTTTGTGTAATAGGCGGATTTAAAAGTGTGATTCGCGAAAAAATATTCAGCTTTTGGGGGCATGTATTGGTTGTTCCTTTCAATGATAACCCATCAAGTATCATATCATCAAAGCCAATACAATATAGCGATTCGGTGATGAATCTCATTCGCCAAGATCCACAAGTAGCAAGTGTTTCCCAATTTGTTGTTCGCCCAGCCATAGTGCAAAGCAATGGGCAGATGGAAGGCTTGCGTTTAAAGGGTATCGCTCCTGATTACCGTTTTCCCTCATCCTTGCAATTGACGGGAGGAGGTATTCGCTTTACAGACAGTAATTATGCCCAACAGGTCATTTTATCCCGTACTACCGCTAATAAATTGTTGCTGAACATTGGGGATGATGTGCTTTTTTATTTTTTAGAGTCAGGCTCTATCAGTCCGCGGATGCGCAAATTAAAAGTGGTGGGCTTATACCACACCGGCATGGAAGACGTAGACCAATACTTGGCTATTTGTGATATGAGGCTGTTGCAGCACATCAATAACTGGACAGCCCAGGACATAAATGGCTACCAAGTTGAAGCAAAAAACGAGTCTTTTACGATGGCTATTGCCGATAGCGTTTTTAACCATACTGATCTTACCGCACAAACCATCGAAGATAGCTTTCCGGCTATTGTTGATTGGCTCAATGTGCAGAATCTTAGCGTGAGCATTTTGCTTATTATTATGGGTATAGTGGCTACGATTAGTATGGGTGCGGCTTTGCTCATTTTAATAGTAGAAAGAGCAAGCATTACAGGATTGTTAAAAGCGCTGGGCTTAAACAACGGAGATACGCAAAAGATATTTTTGTACATAGCTCTATTGACGGGCATTTTGGGGGTTCTGTTGGGCAATATTTTGGCTATTGGTATTTGCCTTGCGCAACAAAAATTTGGTTTTTTACAAATGAATGAGGCTACTTATTTTATGAATAAAGTACCTATGCAACTCAACCTTTGGTATGTATTGCTCATCGATGTTGCGACGATTGTGATTACCGTTTTGTGTATGTGGTTGCCCACCATTTATGTAAGGAAAATACAGCCTGCAAAGGTTTTGCAGTTTAAATAAGGCTATTCTTCTAGCCTATTCAAGCCCGCTTTGGCAAGTTGGTCAATGGATGATTGAAAATGGTGGCTGCGCATGGATAGGCATTCTTTAAAGGCAGCTATGGCCAGTTTTTGTTGACCTTGTTTTTCATAAATAAAGCCCTTTTGCAGCGCGGCTCTAGCGGCAAAATATTCTTTTCTGTTTCGGCCCATTTGGATGCAGGCATTATAAAATAGAATCGCCTTTTCGTTGTTTTGTAGTTCCTCAAAAAGTCGCCCATAGCGAAAATTGTATTCGAGTATATTGGGTATTGAACCCAATTGCTTTTTGTCTATTTGCTGCAGTGTTGTTAGGGCTTTCTGATACCCGCCTCCATCAAATAGTAATTTAGATTCTAATAGAGATTTCAGTGGCCAAATGGGTTTTTCGGCAAATGATTGTGCTTGTTGATCAGCATCAGTGGCTACATTGCCCTTGCTTTTTATCTGCGCTACAATAGCGTTGGCCTCCTTGATGTTGTTTTGTACATAAGCCATCCATGCAGTTTTGAGTAGGGCATCTTTTACAAAATGCTGTCCTTTATAATCTTTTAAAAACTGCTGATAAAGCGCGACACATTTGGGGTCTAGTTTTGCGAGCAAGGCTTCTGCAAGCTCGTATTTGAGGATGGGATATTGCTCATAGCCTTTTATTTGCTCGGCCTTCTTAAGGATTGAAAAGGCAGTTTCGGCTTTCCGATAATTGAGTGCAAGATTGGCTTTTATAAAGCTTCTCATGATATTGTTTTCTTCGTCAAATTGGCTGCCATTGATATAGCGCCACGCTGTTTCTGGATTGCTTTGTAAATAAAACTTTAGATAAGCATAATAAATCATGGCTTCTTCTTGCATGGCACCTGGGGCATCTTTGTGCGCATTTAAATAATGGGCTAATTCGGCTACCCCATTTTTTATATTTCCTTTGATACCCAATAAGGCCCCAAGCCATTTGTACTGATCAGGTATAGCTCCTGCTATAGATTGTTCTAACCCAAACAGCACCTTGTTTTCTTCGAAGTTGGGAAATTGATGGCTATTCTCTTTTAGTAATAAAAAAGACTTTCGAAATTTGGTGGCGGCTTTGAAATGATCACCGAATCGAAGATGGACAAGCGCCCCATGCAATTGGATATTCGCGCGGCAAAATAGATACCAAGGACTATCCTCATTGCCTTGTTCTATCAAGGATAAACGTTCTTCTTGTTGGCGTTTTAGAAGTCCTAATTTTGATTCGTCTCCATTAAACAGCAGCGCTAAACAGTCTGCATAATCGGCTAAATAAATAGGAATAAGATTGTTTGGATTCTTGCTTAATTCTGCTTTCAAGGTTTCCTGGGCTTCCTCATGATGCAAGGCCATTAATTGACCATAAGCCTTATGGCAATTGGCGTTGAAGTCGAACCTATACTCGCCTGCAATGGACAGGTAATGATAAAGGAGGGCAATAAAGACGCAACATACATGTTTCATGAACAGCGCAAAAATACAACAGTTTGATGCCTTTAAGGCAAGATAAAGGCGCCGTCTTTTTGGATATTGTGTAGGGCAATTTTATGTATGGCACATTGTGCCTCCCAGTCTTTTATTGCGTATGCCTTTGGGTTGTTGGCCAGTACAATTTTCTTTGGTCTGAATATTTTGTGCAGTTTATGGACATCTACTTTTGGGCGCGCTGATGCTAGAATCAGAATGTCAATCGGAAAGCTATCGGGTAGCTTATCTTCACTTCGGAGCACGACAATTTTTTGACCCCTGATCATACATGCTGCCTTTTCTGCTACTGTTTTTTCGTTTTTTAAGTGTAGCCCAATATGTGCCTTTTTTTGCGCAAAGCTTTCTGTAGTTGCTCCATTGATGATGGCAAAGTCCCTTCCCTTATAGCTTTCAATGAGTGCTTCTCCTTTTTGATGGTAGACGATGATGCCTTTTTGATGCGCTATTTGCCAGCTCCTATCTACATGTTGTATGGAAAAAGCGAACAGAGCAAAGAGCCCTATCCATAAGCCTCTTTTGCTTTTCAGCATCCAATAACATGTAAGGCCAAGGATGATGATGTAGATCAGCAAGAGCATCATGGGTGACAAATGAATGCTCTTAAATGTGGGTGTATTGATTTGCTGTAGGGAGCTAATCCATCTATGAAAAACTTGTGTAATCATAACGAGAACAGAAGAGAGCGCTTGTGCAATAGGGCTGAAATGGGCAGAAAGCAAGAGAAGCATACCCATTATCAAAACGACAGTCATTGCAAGGCTAGCCAATACATTGGCCACTAGAAACATGGGTGGGAAGCTATGGAAATAGTAAGCAACCATTGGGGCTACTAATATTTCCGCAGCAAGGCTTGCCGCTATTGCATTCTTTACAAAAAGAACACAATAGGCAAAAATACCTTTGCTGGATAATTGCGCTACAGGAGTACTTGCCTGTAATAGGGATGACAGGCTGGGGTAAAAAATGATCAGCGATAGCACAGCGATAAAGGAAAGCTGAAAACCAATCGTGAACAACCACATAGGGTTGAAGAGCAGTAAAACAAAAGCGGCGCTTAATAATTGATTTAAAGGATTGGCCTGTTGCTGGCTAGCAGCGCCTATCGCCATAATGCTAAACATAATGGCTGCGCGTAATGCGGGTGTTGAAGCCCCAGACATGAGTACATAAAACCAGACTATGCCCAAGCTTAGCCATAGCTGCACCCATTTCATTTTTTTATTGTTGATCAAGCCAAATAAAGCGCTTATGGCTGTAAAAAGCACCGCCACATGAGCTCCTGATATGGATATTACATGGATGATCCCCGTGTCGGCATAAGCTTCGCGCATGCTAGGGTCTATGTCTCGTTCATCGCCTAATAACATGGCCTTCAATAAGGCACGGGTATTGCTATCCTTTATGTTTTGCTCAATACTTCGAATGCCATAGCTATGCGCCCTTTCGATAAGGTTAGAAGACGCCTTATTTTTTGTAGCATAGACCCTTATTTTTTGGTGGTCCATGAATTGCTGAAAGTATATCCCTTTACGCGCACATTGTTGTTGATAATTGAGCTCAAAAGGGTTGCCACTGTTGTTGATCGGCTTCCAGGTATTGGGCAATAGAAGGGTGTCGCCCAATTTGAATGTTGTTTCCTTTCCGGTTTTAAATACATATAGGAATGCCTTGCCTACAGATTCTTTAACCTGATGGCTGTCTATTGATTTCAGGGCGGCGACTTCATATTTTGTTGTTTTGTTTTTAGTAATCGGCTCGGCCGAAACGACAACCAAACTGTATTGTTCTGATACAAGTTGTTTTCCCCAAAAATGATTTCTTTGCCTGCTATCGCTACCATAGCAAATGCTAAAACCCATTAGAGCCACATTGAAGAGCCCTACAATAGAGCTGAATAATCTATGTTTATTTTTTAGGAATAGTAATACGTAAAGGACAAAAGAGATGCTGCAGCCCAACAGTATAACACTCGGTGCTATGTCCTTTGGCGCAAAAGCATCATACATAAGGATGCCTGTAAGCAATGCTGCTAAAAAGCGCATCATTGGCGCCTGTTCCCAAATTGGTGCCTGACTGTGTTGCGTCATTTTTTAAAAGGCCTAATAATTAGAGATTGACAAAAACTCGTTTTATTTTTGCTGCATCCACTTTTAATTTTTACCATAATGAAATCTCTATCCTATTCCGTTTGCTTCTTTGCTTTGTTGTTTGTGCAAACAAGTTGTGGAAACTCCTCGAAGCCCCAAAATAGGGGAGCCATTGTTTTCGGGGATTCTTCCACAATTGTTACAGAAAGCGATCTGAGATTGTTGCGAAATAATGTCACAGATATCGTGCCACAAAATCAGAGTACTGAAATGGATACGGCGCAAGCGCTTCCTGCGAAGCCTGTCGATACCGCAAAGGCTATTGTTGCAGAGACCACAGAGACCGCAGTGCCCGATGCTCCTGATGCTCCTAAGGTGGAGGCGATAGAGGGATTGCAGGCACCATTTAGCTCTTTTAGCCTTTACATTAAAGGTATAAAGGCGCGAGCAGGTAAAAAGGTGGATTGGCAAAGTGCTCATGGTGCTTCCTTTACCTTGGAAGAGGGCAGTTTGGCATCTAAACTTATTGCTGTGGAAAAAGGTACGATTACAAAAGTGACCCAGCGTGTGCAAACTGTAGTAATGCTCAAAGCCAGTAATGGCAAGCTGTTCAAGCTAACGGGATTGCCCAGCGATCAAAGTGCTTGGGTTGCTTTACAAGCAAAAAATGGGCAATTCAATATTAAAGGACTTAACAATAAAGAGCTTAAGTACGATAAGAAATTTACGGCAAATGCACTCAAAAATGCTGTCCAAAAAGTAGCGCGTGCCCAAAAATGGAGCAAAAAAGAAGAGCAAAAAGTATTACAGGCTATCCGCACTGTTCGTTCCGCCAATCAAGCACCTTGTAGCATTGCGCTACAAAGTGTGGTATGGAAAATATCTGGAAAAGATGCCAAGGGACAATCGCAGGAGAAAGAGCTGCGCATCGATATGCATCTCTAATTTTTTTTAGTCGGCAATAGCAATGCACTTGAGCTCTATGGCGATAGGCGTGGGCAATGCATTGATAGCACAAGTAGTGCGGCAAGGCAAATTATCCTTAAAATACTCTGCGTATACACGATTGTATATTTGGAAATCACGTTTCATATCGACCAAAAAAACAGTTACGTCGACCAGCTTATCCCAGCTGCTGCCACATTCTTCTAACACCAGCTTAACATTGTCAAAAACGCTGCGGCATTGCGCTTCGAAGTCAAATTCTACAAAATTACCGTATTGATCGAGCTTTAAGCCGGGTATTTCATTCGTACCTGCTTTGCGTGGGCCAATGCCAGAAAGGAACAATAAACCAGCGGCTTTGCGTGCGTGTGGGTATAAGCCTACAGGCTTTGGGGCATTCTCTAAAAAGTGTTTTTCGGACATAAAAATGAGTCTTGATTTTTATTGTAGAAGCCAAAAATACTGTAAAACAAACTCTTGTGTATTGAAATAGTGTTAGCGAAGTGAATAAATATTATTGAGATATAATAATGTTTAAAAAAATATGATTTTTTAGTTATGATATTTGTTTAAAAGTATTTAACTTGTCCCCTCTATTAATCATTGATGACATCAGCATTTAATCAATTTTGTAAATTTTCTAGTATGAAAAGAAATTATTTCTTTCAATTTTTAAAAATGAGTCTTTGTGTTTTTACCCTTTTTATGTTGGGGATACAAGGCGAAACTAAGGCTCAGACGGCATCCACTTATTCCTTTGCTGCAAGCTCTGGGACTTATAGTTATCTTTCAGGGGGCACAAGCGTGAGCTCTATTTTGAGTGATGATGCAACATCTGCAGCGATTCCCATTGGCTTTACCTTTAATTATTGCGGTACTGGGTATACACAATTAAAAGCATGCTCCAATGGTTGGTTGACATTTAATACTGCAGTGACGTCTACCGCTTGGGCCAATTCCACATCTAGCCTAAATACTGTTAAACCTGCATTAATGCCTTGGTTTGATGATATGGAAGGTTATTTTGGGACAGCATCCTATGCAACTACAGGGTCGGTTGGTTCTAGGGTATTCACTTTTGAATACAGGGATTGGGATATTGATTGGTCTTATGATTATAATGTTTCTTTTCAAGTAAAGCTTTATGAAGCTACGGGTGTAATACAATACATCTATAAACAAGAGCCAGGATATTATGGTGGATATGGTTCTGGTACTATCGGAATTGGCGATGGTTCAGCTACCCCAACCTATTTATCATTAAATGGTTTCGGCACGTCTCCTACGGCATCTTCTACCACTTTTACAACCAGCTTGAACGGAAGACCCGCAAGTGGGCAAATTTATCAATTTACTCCTCCATCAGGATGTGTTGGCACCCCTACAGCGGGTCTAACAGCGGCTACAAGTTCAACCGTATGTCTTGGTGGTAGTACAACTTTAAGCTTGCCAACTGCTACTTCGGGTGGGGGTATTAGTTATCAATGGCAGTCATCTCCAGACGGGATTGTTGCATATGCAAATATTACTGGTGCCACATCATCTACCTATATCGCTACACCAACAGCACCAACTTTCTATAGATGTGTGGTTACTTGTTCCTCTAGTCCTACTAGTGTCAACTCTACACCCATTCAAATTACGTTTGCTAATAGTGTCACGTCTTCAACATCTAATTTTCGTTGTGGTACAGGTACTGTAAATCTTTCGGCGACAGGTTCTGCTGGTACCACCTTGAAATGGTATGCTGCAGCAACTGGTGGTGCGTCTTTAGGTAGTGGCTCTCCATTTACTACACCAACCATTGCTACAACTACCAATTATTATGTTGCTGCAGAAACAAGTGCTAGTGGTATAGGGCAAATAGGGTCAGGTACCTCATTTACTCCTTCTTATGATTATCCTACCGCATTTGGAAATTATTGGTATCAAGATTGGCAACAAATAGTTTATACCGCTGCAGAGTTAAACGCAGTAGGTATAGGTGCTGGTGATATTAGCGCCTTAGCCATGAATATTTCAGGTCTTCCTGGACCAAGTAGTGTCAGTGGATATAGTATTCGTATTGGTTCAACTACGGCCTCTACTCTTTCAAGCTTTACCACAACAGGTCTTACCACTGTCTTTGGTCCAAGTACGGTTACACCATCTAGTGGTTGGAATACCATAACCTTTGCTACCCCTTACAATTGGGATGGCACTTCTAATATTATTGTGGATATAAGAGGTAATGGAGCTTATGGTTGGGCGAACGCTACCACTCAGTTTTCTACTACTTCTGGAAACACTTGTTTATATGCTTATTCCTATTCGAGTGCTCCTCTAACGTTCTACACTTCGTCGCCCTTCGCTTATACTTCAACATCTCGACCTAATATAAGATTTACTGGAAATCTTGTTTGTAGTAGCCCTCGTAGTCTCGTTACTGCTACTGTGAATACGCCTCCTTCATTTGCCGTTACAGCAAATCAGACAATTTGTAATAATAGTATTGCCACTTTAAATGTAACTTCTACTTTATCGAGTTACAATAGCTATACTTGGTCTCCAGCTACAAACTTGTTTATAGATGCGGCTTGTACGATAGCTTATATTGCAGGCTCAAGTGCATCAACCGTTTATTATAGAACAACTACTGCGGGTGCAAATATTTACACATGTACCGCAAATAATACTTCTACCCTTTGTGCTTCTACTGCCAACACAACTGTTACAAATTTACCCTCAGCTATTACGGTTACTGCATTGCCATCTAGTCTTTGTTTTTCAGGTAAGGTTGCATTAAATATTACTGCTGCAGCCTATGGTGCTGCACAATTTCAATGGCAAACTTCTGTCGACAATAGTATTTGGGGAGACTCAACGGGTATGACTAGCTCAAGCTTGACGTCAAATACTGTTTCAAATACCAGATATTACAGAGTTGTATTAAGAAATTCTTCTGGTGTTTTTTGCTTAAATGCTAACTCTGATACTGCATTGGTTTTGAAACCGACTGTACTAACTGTAACTGATGGACAAAGATGCGCTCCTGGAACAGTAGGATTAAGTGCCAATGGATCAGACGGCACATTAAATTGGTACGCTGCCAGTTCTGGAGGTAGTTCGCTAGGAAGTGGTTCTTCATTTACCACGCCAAGTATAGCTTCTACGACTACTTATTATGTGGAGACAGAAGCTAAACCTGATATAAATGGAATCATTGGTACAGGTACTGCTACGACTTTATCTTATAGTTATCCTACAGCATTTGGAAATTATTGGTATCAAGATTGGCAACAAATAGTTTATACTGCATCAGAACTTACTGCAGCAGGCAATGTTTCAGGAAATATCTCTAAAATTTCCTTTAATATATCTGGATTGCCTGGCCCAAGTACAGTAAGTGGTTATGCATTAAGAATGGCTCCAACAACATTATCTACATTATCCTCATTTACGACCACGGGCTTGACTACGGTTTATGGCCCATCCACAATTACTCCTGTGTCAGGTTTAAATACAATTACTCTTTCCACTCCCTATTATTGGGATGGCGTTTCTAATATAATTGTAGATATTCGTGCGAATGGAGCTTATGGATCAGCAAATGCAACAACCTATTATACTACCACTAGTGGTAATACCTGTTTATTTGCTTATACCTCTAGTTCTACAATTGGGTCAGCATTTTATACATCGGGTCCAGCTACATATACATCTACGTCTCGCCCAAACATCCAGTTTTTTCAAGATGGTTGTAAAAGTTCTCGTTCACCCGTTGTGGCTACGATCAATCCATTGCCGGTGCCCACTATTAGCCCTGTAGTAGGCCCTATTCAAATATGTGAGGGTAATTTCACCACCTTCACTGGCGGTGGTGGCGGTAACTACCAATGGCGTGATGCTACTGGTTTGATTTCAGGTGCAACAAGCAGTACCTTTACAACAGGTACAGCGGGCAGTTACAGGGTTGTTGTGACTAACCCAACCACAGGATGTAAAGATAGTTCTGTCGCCGTGGCGGTTAATGTGAATCCTGTACCTACAGTATCCATCACTCCAGCCTTTACTACTGCTATTTGTGCAGATTCTAGCCAAAAATTGACTAGTATTATTACGGGTACAGGCCTTACGTATCAATGGTTCCGTGGCGGTACAGCCATAGCCAGTGCCACAAAAGATTCTTTAAGGGTAAATACTTCTGGGGTTTATAGCCTGCGCGTATATTTAGGATCTTGTTCTGATACAAGTAACGATGCTACCATTGTGGTTAATCCATTGCCTACTTCTTCATTTGCCAAAACAGGAACAACAGGTGCTATTTGCCTAGGCAGCACAATGGAGCTTACAGCGCTATCTATTCCAACAACATCGACCTACCAATGGTCTCGAGATGGTATTGATATTCCTGGTGCTACAAGCCAAATATACAATGCTGCCATCGGTGGTGTTTATACCGTAAGAATTAAAGACAATAAAAATTGTCGTAAAACTTCGGATACCATGAGTTTGATCAATACGCCAATGGGTGTCCCCAACTTGCTTCCGAAAGATTTACGATTCTGCGAGGGTACAGTAGTGAAGTTGTATGCGAATGCTGGTCCTTTTGCTGATTCTTTTGCTTGGACTAAAAATGGTTTGCCTCTATCTGATACAACACCAACTATCGAAACAGGTGATCTAGGCTATTATGCCGTTACCGTTACCGATATATATGGCTGTACCCTTACTTCTACTACCTCTACTATTACGGTTGATCCATTGCCGATTAAACCCGTTATCAATAAAACAGGTTCTATACTGGCTACTGCTAATCCCTATGCTAGCTACCAATGGTATAGAAATGGTAAGATTATTGTAGGTGCTACAAGTCGTAGTTATACCATAAGCTTTGATGGTGATTATCATGTAGTGGTGACTAGTAGTCAAGGATGTAAGAATATTTCGGATGTGCTATCTGTTCAAAACCTATCTGTAAAACAAATTGTACGTGATGGCGTTAAGATCAATCTATATCCAAACCCTGCTCAATCCATGATCAATATTGATGCACCAATTGATGTGAATTTGGTGATTAGGGATATTCAAGGCAAACAAATTATGGAGCTTAAAAATGCCCAACAAGTGGATATGAGCGCCTATGCTGATGGTATCTATATCTTTACCCTTACAGACAAAGAGGGTGTTGTTGTAAAAATGGATAAGGTGGTTAAAAGAACAAACTAGCACAATCCACTGTTAGATAATACATAAAAAAACAGGCTGACTCACATATTTTGAGTCAGCCTGTTTTTTTACCATTAATCATGGCTTTATTCTGACGCATTCCCTTTTTTCAAAAACGAACAGGATAAATGATGAATGCTTCTACGCGTCTATCCATAAATAAAAAAGCCAAACAGATAAACTGTTTGGCTTCAAAAAAAGAAAGCTTAATGGTAGCGACTAGCTTTCAGGCACGACTAGCCTAAAGCCCATACCATGAATATTTACGATTTCGACAGAAGAGTCCTCTTTTAAATATTTACGCAGCTTAGCAATGTACACATCCATGCTTCGACCATTAAAGTAGGTGTCACTTCCCCAAATGCGCTTCAATGCTTGTTCGCGCGGCAATAAATCATTTTTATATTCGGCAAGCATTAAGAGCAGTTCATTTTCTTTTGGGGATAATGTAATGGTATTGCCATCAGCAGTCAAGGAACGAATCTTGCTGTTAAAATCGTATTTGCCAATTTTAAACTCGATTTGTGAATGTTGCTTTTCGTTAAGTTCTTGGTTGCGTTTTAGTACAGCTTTAATTTTATGCAGCAATACATCACTGTCAAAAGGTTTGGTGATGTAATCATCAGCACCCAATTTATAACCATTAAGGATATCATCTTTCATGCTTTTAGCAGAAAGGAAAAATAAGGGTATATCTGGGTCAACATTTCTAATTTCTTCGGCCAAAGTAAAACCATCCATATTAGGCATCATGACATCTAAAAGGCAGATGTCATATTTTTCACGACGGAAGGCCGCTAGACCCAAGATGCCGTCGCGACAAAGCTCTACGATGAGATCATTAAGTTCTAAATAGTTTTTGAGGACAATGCCAAAGTTGGTATCATCTTCTACAAGAAGCACTTTTGATTTTTCTTTTTCCATTGTTTTATTGATTTTCTGTTATTCAAATATAACGTAGTAATCGCCTTTAACGCATATGCATAGGGTAAATTTACGTTTTCGCTAACTTTTGATCTGCATCCGCTACTTGGTCAATTTTGTCCATTACAATCTTGGCTGCAGAAAGTATCTTCATTATTTTGAAAGTGCTATAAGATCACCATGCAATATTGGCCTATATTGTCGACTTTGTTATGCTAATCTTTCTGCAAAATGGATTAAGCGCGTCTGCAACATTTTTTGGTTATAATTGTCCTTGATGAGCTTTTGGGCATTGTGCACTATCTGCAATGCCTCATCTTTATGGGCAAGCACCCATTCTATTGCTGTGGCAAAATCTTGAGGAGTATCGGCTAGTAAAAAGTGTGTTTTGTCTTGGGCGTCTATACCTTGTATGCCCACACGAGTGCTGATGACCAGTTTGCCTTCTGCCATAGCTTCTAAAGTTTTTATTCTAATGCCAGAGCCAGAACGCAGGGGTACAATTAAAATCCCTTTGTCTTGAATAAAGGTGCTCGCATCTTCAATTTCGCCCGAACAATAAAAGTAAGGTTTGCGTTCTTTTGTAAACCATTCCGGCATTTTTCTTCCTGCAAAGTGAAATTGAAAATCAGGGATTTTTTGATGTATGGTGGGTGCAATTTCATCACGCATCCATTCCATAGCCTCAATATTGGGCTGCCAATCCATAGCACCCAAATGGTATGCCTTATCATTAAGGCTCTCCACTAGGGCTTTTGAGTCCATGTCTATGCCAAAAGCTATGGTGCACATCGGTGTAGTGCATCCCGAACGGCTTATGGTTTGTTCATCATTATTCGAGATGGCAATGAGTGCATCGGCGTCTTGCCATACCATTTTTTCATATTGTTCAATACGCTTTGCTAAGTTTTTTAAATACCATTTTTTCAAGAGGCCAACTGATTCTTGGGCCAATCTATACCATATTTCAGCTTCAATATTATGCAGGCGTTGCATGAGCAAAGCCTTGCTGTATTGGCGAATGGCAGGCGCGTATTCTTGAAGGTAAATGCTTTCTAATTGAATAATATCGGGCTGTATTTGTTGTATTTTCTCTATAATTTTTTTCTCAAAATGTTGTGCATAAAAACGCTGGGCATGCTGTGGTTTTTGGCTGAAGATGAAATTGGATAGTGTGGGTAAGACCTTTATCTGGGTATCCATAGGGACCATCTCAAAGCTAGCGATTTGCCCGAAGAGCTCTGGTAAATCTGCTTGTTTAATGTTGTGCTTTGCTGTGTTCATGGCCAACAAGTGCACTGGTCTACCCGCCTTATGCCAGCCTTTAATCATCGCAAACATGGCCAATGATCCGCCATCTTTTAGCGGAAAAGGCACACGATTGCATATAATTAAAATAGCGTTATTGCTGTTCATTTATCTTTCAAAAATAAGACGCAAAACGCCAATGGACTAAGATTATTTTATTGAAGAAAGTTCTTTGTTTTTTGGTTTTGCTCATGGGCAAAGCATATGACTATTGTGTTGCTTCCTCAACGCTTAAATTGTTGTTGATTTCCATAAGTATGTACACCCTTATTTTTGCCCGCCAACAACCTAAAAGCAATGGTATGATTAAAAGGTTATTGGCTACAGCTATGCTCATCCCTGCTGTTTTGTGGGGGCAAACTAATATAGACTTGAGTCCAGTATCCATTAGTAGTTGTTGTTTGACACAAAAAAAGTAGAAAAGTAAATAGAAAAGCTGCCTAAATAAGATTGGTGCCTCCTTGGGGTTTTAAGCAGTTGGTCAGGACATAAAAAAAGGTTGCACCATTTTGGTGCAACCTTTTTTGTTTCAAAGAATTCCAAGTTTTATTCTACTTCATTCATTTTGCTAAATTCGCCTAAATTGTCTAGGTCGAATAAAAGAGAGAATCTTACCGTATTGCTCAAAGGATTGCGATTGATACCTGCGCCTGAGGGTACTAAATAAGCTACGTTAAGGTTGAAAATGGTATAGCGAACACCAACACCAACAGTAAAATAACGGCGGTCGCCATTTTCTTTGTGTTCGTAATAGTAGCCTCCACGAACCGCAAATTGATCTTGATACCAATATTCAGCACCCAATGCTGCATTTACCCTTTTAAGACCAGCAGGGTCGCCGAAAGAACTAAATACACCAGACACTACAGATTTGTCTGGGTAGAAGTAGCTGACATTACCTGCGGTGTCTGTTTTGCTTTCGGGGCCTGGCACCAGTAATTTATTAATGTCTAGCGCAAAGGTGATTTTATTGTAGGGATCAGCTTTGTATGTGTATGCAGCGCCAAGGCCAAGGTTTGTTGGGATAAAGTCTCTACGTGTAGAGCTATAAGAAATTCTACTACCTAAGTTGCTGATAACTGCTCCTGCACTGAATGTTGATGCTTTGTCATCATTTAGTTCTTTCGTGTTATTATAGTAAACGCCAATATCGCCAGCTACGGCACCAGCAGGGTTGATGTTTGCGCTTCCTGCAGCACCTGTGGCTAGAGAAGAATGGATATAGCGCAAGCTAACACCGGTAGACAAATTGTTCGATAAGCGACGCGAATAACCAAAGTCCATGGCATATTCACGAGGCATACCTGTGCCGAGTGATTGTTGATTAATATCGGTGTAATTAATATTGCCCAAGGAAAAATAACGTATCGAACCACTCACTGCTTGGTTATCGTCTTTGCCAAATTTGGCAAAACCAGATACATATGCCAAAAAGATATCGGGCACTAGGTCTTGCAACCAAGGTGTGTACGATAAGGAAAGACCGTATTTTTTCTTCGAAAAGGGTATTTTTCCCACATTCCAATATTGTGCATTGGCATCTGCCGCTGTGGCAATACCCACATCTCCCATTGCTCCAGATCTTGCGTCGGGCGATATTCTTAAAAAGGGAACTGCAGTAGTAATAGCAATTTTCTGGCCATTTACATTGGCTTTGTTTGATGATTGTGCAATAGCATTTTGCGTAGAAATACCTACGGCTAATATGCTTAATCCTACTATGGCAATACGTTGAAACATTATGAATTGGCTTATTTTATTCTTTATTAAAATAGTTGTGACAAAAGTAAGGTAATTGCCTTACAATAATACTTTTGTACTAACGTGTGAAGATTACTTTTTGGTATCCCAGGTCCTCAATATTTTTTTCTGTAGCGATTCTTATTCTGTATGGATAAATACCAGGTGCTAATTTTTCGCCTCCATTTCCTGTTCCATCCCAAGTTATTTCGGCGGTATTACTGCCCGTTGGCGTAAATTCTTGTTCAATAGTACGCATGAGCCCTCCCATGGTATTAAAGATGTTTATGGTGGCTTTTAATTTTTCGTTTGGATGGTTGTGTTCGAATACAAAATGAGTGAAATCATTAAATGGGTTGGGGTAGTTGTATAGGTTCCTCATCTTCACGATTTGTCCATTGATGACTTCAAACAATGTTTTGCCTTCGCCCGAATTATTGTATACATCCCAAGCTTTAACGCGCATACTATGAATACCATCTGTTAAACCATTCATTGGAAAGTTTACAAAACCAACTTTATATGTATTGGCTGCCGTTTCGTAATAGTCATTCAGTACAAATGGAACTTCAATATTCTCGTCTAGTATGGCTACTAAATCGTGGCCAACAAAACTGCCTGTTACATTGATGCCACTTTGATCTGAGATGATGGTGTATAAAACGGAGTTGGTACCGGTTATTCCTCCTGTCTTGAATAAGGAATCATTCATGAATACGCGAACAATTGGTGCGTCTTCGTCGGGTATTACATTATCCGCAAATCCACCAACGGTAAAGGATGTATCTGCACCTGCAGCATCAATGGTTCCGTTGTCTGCATAATAACTTATTTTACCTTTTCCAAAATCATAATTGATGTCTTTTGGGCTAATAAATTCGAAGTCGAACAGTCCATTTTTTACCGTTACATTACCCTTGTAAATGATATTGTTTTGGAGCGAATATTCTCTATTCCCTCCACCGCTATTGGCCGTTTTTACAGATGCTATTTGCGGCTTGTCGAAGAATGAAATGCTGGCTTTTCCGTTAAAGTTGCTCATTACATTTCCTGCATCATCTCTTACCGAAGCATAAATGCGGTAAACACCTAATGATTTGACAGAGTCTGATGTATAGCCCACCCCGTCAATGATGCTGTGCATCGAGTCTGTTTTTACTGTGTATCTTGGGAAGTTGGGCACGAGCGCAGGGTCTCCAAGGAGTGCAAATTTGCGCGTATTGGTAGAAGGGGCACTGTTTTTAGCTATGGTAAAAGCATCGCCAAAAGTGTTCCAGCCATCTATTTTTTTGGTGAATTGTGTTTTTAAATAGGCGCTATTAAAGATCAAATTTAAGGAGGCATATACGACCTGTGTGGTTGTGATCAGTGAAATAGCTCCGCCATCGCCCTTCAGTAAAATCTTTTCTCCAGATGATGGTTTGGCTGGGTTGTCAAAACGACTAAAATCACAGGTTGCGGTGATTAAAATGGGCATCTTAAATTGGTTATCCCAGCCATTAAAATCATCTTGTGTAACTACCCTTTCATGCGCCAATGAATAAATGCTGCCATGGCCGCTATAATTCATCAAAAAGGTGCCCTTATTCATATTGTCATTGATGATTTTGTTGGCATCGGGACATCTTTGACCACCGGGCGTTGATACAAATTTCATGTTGTCGAGATAGACCTTTTGTGCTTTGTAAATATCGCTTGCATTTTCAATGGTTTGAAACATGGAATCGGCATCCAGTAAATGATTGCCAGCATTGTCTTCGTTATCACCTAAATACAAGTTGTTTAAACGCCATACACCTAAAGCTTCTTTGCTCTTGTACCGTACAATTTTATCCACCACTGCGTTTGCTTGTGCTGCACTCGTTGCAGGAATGCGCCCGACGCCTATATCCATTAATGCAGAGGTAGATTGAATGTCTTCAGCGCTATCAAGTATCGCAAAAAAATCATCACTGCAATAGCCCTCTGTTGCATTTATAGACTCTTCGGTTTCGTAAGTGGGTACTATTTTAGCACTGTTGGAAACGATGTTCTTATAATCATAAGAAGCTTGACCCAATAGCAATAAATATTTAGGCATTTTATGTTCATCTATTCCAGCACGGTCGTAAAACATCTTCACAAAATCCCTGATTGAAGAAATGTCTTTTGCGCCAGAAGCGAATTCATTATAAATTTGGTCAACCGGTACAGTATGAACAGTTAAAGCATTTGTACTTCTATGGAAATTGGCTAATCGCTCTGCTGCTGCTGCCATTTCTGGATGATGCACGATAATATAATTGGCTTGTGATAATCCATGAAGGTCTTGGTTGGGGACATTGCCTACATATTTTGGCGTTAAAAATGAATTGTCAAAAGCAATGTATTCCCTGAGTTGTTTTGCATCTTGTACAAAACTATAGTTAGATCCGCTGAGTGTGCCACTAATTTTGCTTGGATTGAGGATGTCGCTAACATCCCAAACCTTGGTATCATTGTTGGCCGCTTCTATTACGAATTGTGCAATAGAGGTTGTTTTAACGCTTCTCCAATCTCTGAAATTCAGTTGGGTAAATGAATTCATGCTTAATTGTCTACGCGTATTGAATTCTATAAAATCCAAATACCCTTTAGCGGTACTGACAAATTTTTCATAGTTAATCGTGAATTGTAGTGCTGCAGTGCTCGAGACTATTGCCTTACCCGATTTACTAACTCCGGTTCCTGGATTCTCTCCATCGATACCTGAAATGCCATAAAGGTCATCATGCACTCCAATAATGTTATCATTTAATTGGACCGTAAATTTTGCACTGTTTGCTCCGCCCAAAGCTGCACTAGCTAATTGGTACCAATAATACACCGTGTCGTTGATGTTTTGTGTAGGGAAGCTAAAAGTTTGGTTAGCATTAAGCCCCGTACTAAAGCCAAATGTCTCACCCCACCATATCTTTCCAAAAGCACCAAGATTTACAAGTTCTTTTTCGTGAAGATCATAATAGTTGTAGGTGTTAACGATGGTGTTTGGGCTGCCACTAGCTGCAGGTGCGATGGTCATTCTTTTGCCTAAGGCTGTGTTGAAATTGATAAAGTAGTAACTACTATCTGCGTATAAATTTGTTCTGTGATGAAATTGTTGGTTGGCACTGTCTTTTAGCCATTCTAATGGACCATTTGCATAAAATAAAAAGTAATCGCCAATCCCAAAAACACCATCTCCACCATCATACACTTCAATTGCGTTTTCTTGAAGGTCGTCGTATCTCTGTACAGCATTTGCTTCGTATAGCATTGTGCCTCCATTGCCAAACAATCTTATTTGTGCACTATTAATGGTATTGGTTTGGCCGAGCACATTTTTTACAAAATCATAATCCACTTTGTAAACGCCTTTTGCGCCTATGGCTAATTTTTGCCAATTGCCCATTGATAAAACACTGTTTGAAATAGTGGTTCTCCAATTTTTGTTGTTGCTGTTTTTTTCTTCTTGCTCTTGTGCGGTATTTTTTTCGCTAAGGCTTATCGTACAGCGATTCATTTGTTCAAAAGTGCCATCTTCCTTTTTGCGAAAAGCTGGAATCTTCAATAGAGCATAAGTCTTTTTTCGCTCAAAGCCCAAAGCAACGGTTATTTTGCCTTCTCTAGGGATGGAGCTGTCTGCAATGTGAAAATCTTTTGCAGAATACACTTCATTCGAAATAGATACTTCTGGTAAAGTCTTGCCCAATAAAGGCACCTTCTCTATATAAAATGCGCCTTGTACATGCGCTGTATTTTTATCTAAAGAAATATGAATTGTATTTTGTGAAAATGCATGATGTGCTAGGAGCAATAATGCTAATAAATGATACAACCTTTTGTTCATGGTGGATTTATTTTAGGTAAAAAAACACGCTTTCAAAGTTAAGTAAACCAATCGGATTTGAAGCTAAGGTTGAGTGCTCGATAATAAGGATATGAAAATAAGAAACGATAATTTTATCATTTTATTATAAATTTCTGGGCCGTTTGGAAAATCTAAGCGAGGTTTAATGGAAACCTTTTTGAGGGTATTTCAATTGCCTTCCAAAAATTGCCGAAAAAATTTTTTAAAGAAAAAAATATTTTACCGAACAAATTTTTTTTAGCCCAATAAGCGCCGAAAGTGCTTGAAAATAAAGGATTTTGCCCATCTGAAAACCTCATTTTTGCTATCAAAAAACGAATGAGAAAAAAGTTTTTTTAAAAAAACGATGCAGAAATACTTGACAATATCAAAAACATGCTCTACTATTGTAGGACTTTTAACAATAAGAAGACTTAATTTAGTAGTAAATATTTTCTCAGAATTATGAAAAGATCACTCATTAGTATGGGCTTGCTGTGTATCGGAACAGCTACGCTATTTTCTGCTTGCTCTTCCCGCAAAGGTGGCGCTGGTGGTTCAGGTGTTTCAAACAAAACAGGTTGGAATTACAATGATCCAAAACTTGGAGGTTTTGATGTTGCTAAGTCTTGGAGCGTTGGTGGTCCAGGCCTAGTATCTATCGAAGGGGGTCGTTTTACAATGGGTCAAACCGAAGAAGATCTAGGTGACGAACATGTAAGCATTCCTCGTACCGTTTCTGTATCATCTTTCTTTATGGATGAAACTGAAGTAGCCAACGTTCACTATCGTGAGTATACTTACTGGATGACACGTGCATATTCTGCCGACTATCCAGATTTGGTTGCCAAAACACTTCCAGATACAACAGCTTGGAGAGATGCCTTGTCTTATAATGAGCCAATGGTAGAATACTATTTCCGCCATGCTGCCTATACTTATTACCCAGTAGTGGGTGTTTCTTGGAATCAAGCAAACGCTTACTGTAAATGGCGTACTGACCGTGTTAATGAGATGAGACTTATTAAAACGGGACAATTAAAAAAGAATCCTAACCAAGTAAACGAAGACGTTTATAATGATGAGGCTTATTTGGCTGGTCAATATGAAGGTCTTGCTGGTGGAAATCGCAAAAAAGATTTCGATCCAAACGGTTCTGGCAAGCGTAGTGTTAACTACTCTGATGGTATATTATTACCTGCTTACCGTCTTCCAACAGAAGCTGAGTGGGAATATGCTGCACTTGGTTTGAAAGCTAATAATCCAGAGCCAGCTACTACTCGCCGTCGTGGTGAAGAGGTAATTACCAATAGAAATACTTATCCTTGGGGTGATCCAAACACTACTCGTTATGGTATTCGTAATTCATACCAGGGTGAGTTCCTAGCTAACTACAAACGTGGTGCTGGTGACAACATGGGTATTGCAGGTGGCTTGAATGATAATGCGGATATCCCATCAAATGTAGGTGCATTTATGCCTAACTCTTTGGGTCTTTACAACATGGCTGGTAACGTAAACGAGTGGGTATTGGATACTTACCGTCCAACTTCTCACCAAGATGTAAATGATTTCCGTCCTTTCCGTGGTAATGTCTACAAAACTGCTGTTCGCAACCCTGAAGATGGTTCTTTACAAGAGAAAGATTCATTAGGTCAATTGACTAAACGTGATTTAGACTCTCTAGAAGTTGCAGCAATGGGTAACAACTACCGTATGAAAAAATCTGATGTGCGCAACTATAATGACGGAGATACCTTGTCTTTGTACGTTTATGATTATGGAAGAACTTCTTTGATCAATGACGATTCAAAAGTGTACAAAGGTGGTTCTTGGGCAGATCGCGCTTATTGGTTGGCTCCGGGTACACGTCGCTTTATGCAAGCCAATAGATCAAGTTCTACAATCGGTTTCCGTTGTGCAATGGATCGTTTAGGCAGTCCAAATGGTACTCCAGGTAATATTTTCTCTGGAAAAAGAAAAGCTAAATAGACTTCATAAAAAATAAAAGTAAAAAACCCACCAAACAACTGGTGGGTTTTTTACTTTTACACATATTTCCCGAAAGGCATGACTATACCACAACTTTACGATATTTATTTGCAATATCCCTCTGTTCAAACAGATACTAGGAACATCAAAAATGGCGATATTTTCTTTGCGCTAAAAGGCCCCCATTTCGATGGAAATAGCTTTGCAGCAAAGGCTTTGGAGCTTGGTGCACAATTTGCTATTATTGATGAGCCCGCATTCTACATCAATGAGCATACGATATTAGTTGATAATGTATTGTCTACTTTGCAGCAACTGGCGCGACATCATCGGCAACAATTTGATATTCCCTTTATTGGCATTACCGGATCTAATGGCAAAACGACTTCTAAAGAATTGGTGACGGCTGTTTTAAAACAAAAATTCGTTACCTATGCCACCGAAGGCAATTTAAACAACCACATTGGTGTGCCTTTAACCCTATTGAAGATCAAAAAGGATGCACAGATGGCTGTTATTGAAATGGGTGCAAACCACCAAAAAGAAATCGCTTCTTATTGCGAGATTGCTTTGCCCAATTATGCCGTAATCAATAATTGTGGGAAAGCCCATATTGAAGGATTTGGTGGCATAGAAGGCGTAAAGAAAGGTAAGGGTGAATTGTATGATTATATCCGAGAAGCTAGGGGCACAATTTTTATAAATGCTGATTTACCTTATCTCGCCGAGATGGCTATGGGTATTGATAAGCAGATAAGCTATGGTACCCAAAATGCCCAATATTTAGGTCGCATAAAGGAGCAAAATTTGTTATTGCACCTTTCAGTAGATTCTGATCAAGGGGCAGTAGAGATCCAAACTAATTTGGTTGGTGAATACAATGTGCCCAATGTTCTTCTTGCTGTTGCAGTGGGGTCTTTTTTTGGCATCAACATTCAGGATATTAAATCCGCTATTGAGGCTTACGAACCCGATAATAGTCGTTCGCAATTTGTATCTAAGGGTACTAATCAAATAATCCTAGATGCCTATAATGCTAACCCTACCAGTATGCGCGCTGCGATAAATAACTTTTCGAAAATTGAGGGCCCAAAAATCCTATTTCTAGGAGCGATGAAGGAAATGGGAGCAGAAGAGTTCGCTGAGCATCATGAACTGGTAACATTTATTCAGCAATGGAATTGGCAATTGGTATTGCTCGTTGGTAATGAATTTAAAGCCGCAAAACAGAACCATCTATGGTTTGAAGACGCTGACCTTGCAGCTCAATATATCGCTAACAATAAACCCCAAGACGCTTTGATTTTAATCAAAGGTTCTCGGGGTAGTAAAATGGAAAAATTGCTTGAAGTCCTTGGCTAAAGTCTAGTAGTTGATTACTTGCTCTTCCATGGCGGGCATAGCCCTAAATTCGTATTGTTGGTTGCGCAATTGTGGCTCGAAACCTGCTTCGCGAATGGCTTCTTGAATGCCATTGGCTGTAAAGCGATGTGGTGCCCCAGCGGCACTCACTACATTTTCTTCAATCATTATAGAGCCAAAATCATTAGCTCCAGCATGCAAACACATTTGTGCTACTTGTTTGCCAACGGTAAGCCAAGAGGCTTGGATGTTTTTTACATTGGGTAGCATTATTCGGCATAGGGCAATCATTCGGATATACTCTTCACCACTGGTGTCATATTTTGTTTTGCGAATGCGGGCTAATAATGTGTCTACATCTTGGAATGTCCAAGGAATGAACGCCAAAAAGCCTTTGGCATCTGCAGGTTTCAAAGCTTGTACCGCACGTAATTTTACCAGATGTTCAAATCGTTCTTCAATAGTTTCTACATGCCCAAACATCATAGTGGCAGATGTTGTAAGTCCCACTTGATGCGCTTCTTGCATCACATCAAGCCATTCTTGTGCCCCGCATTTTCCTTTAGAAATGAGCCGTCTTACACGGTCGTTCAGGATTTCTGCACCTGGTCCAGGCATACTATCCATACCCGCTTCTTTAAGCCTAGTAAGCGCCTCGCGGTGGCTAATGCCCGAAACCTTACAAATATGTGCCACCTCAGGAGGGCCTAGCGCATGCAGCTTTAATTGGGGATATAATTGTTTTAGTTCGCGGAATAGGTTGGTATAGTATTCAATTCCCAATTCAGGATGATGGCCGCCTTGTAACAACAATTGCTCGCCTCCATACCTAAATGTTTCTTCAATTTTTTCTTTATAGGTCTCTATGTCTGTAATGTAGGCTTCTGAGTGCCCTGGGATACGGTAAAAATTGCAAAATTTACAATTGGCGACACACACATTGGTGGTGTTCATATTGCGGTCTATAATCCAAGTAACTTTGCCATGTGGCACCTGTATTTTGCGTAATTCATTGCCTAGATACATTAACTCGCTCAATGGTGCATGATGATACAGAAATACACCTTCCTCAATACTCAAAAATTCAAAGCTTAATGCCTTGGCGTAAAGTTCTTTTAATTGCATTGTTCAAAATTAGGTTATTCACTTTTTTAACGCTTCAATTATTTGACAATTGTATAATTAGTGAATGTGATACTCAATACATTATTTCAACACCACCTGAACGGTTTCTCTTGTTTTTTGCTCCAATAAGGTATGTCGACCTTTAGTGAGGTTACATAAAGTTTCTGCTGTGTAATGTCGGATGGTTAGCAAACTCACATCATCATTAGTGAATACTTTGAAGTCTTTTTCAAGGAGGCTGATGAGTTGTTTGATAAGCTCTTCTTTATTATCAATGCAAGCCACAAAACTGATGGCTGCATTTTGTATCAGGTTGATTTTTATCTTGAGCCTATGGAAAATACTATACAGATTACTCAAGTTGTCTTCGGTAATAAAGGAGAAATCACGTGTTGTCACTTGTAATAAAACCTGATTTTTTTTGAGGATGATTAATGGCGGATAGAAAATACTATTCACTTCATTTTGAATCACTGTGCCTTTTAAATCTTTATCCAAAAAGCACTTTACATACAGTGGGATATTGTTGTTCTGTAAGGGTTTGATTGTTTTGGGGTGAATCACTTGCGCCCCATAATAAGCCATTTCAATGACCTCGTGATAGGTAATGGCTTCCACTTTTACGGTATCGGTAAATAATTTAGGATCGGCATTCTTCAAGCCTTCTACATCTTTCCAAATCGTGACGCTGTTGGCTTGTAACATTGCTGCCATCATCGCGGCAGAATAATCAGATCCTTCTCTACCTAAGGTCACCGAAGCATTGTCTGAAGTGCTTCCAATAAAGCCCTGCAACACGACATTTTTACCTTCTTTCAATAATTTGCCAATCACTTCTTGGGCTTGGTTTTGAGCATAGGCCCAATCTACTTTTGCATCACGGTAGGTATCGTCTGTACGTATGATGTCTCTTGAGTCAATCCACTCAAAGTTGAGCCCCTCGCTTTGTACATAAGCACAAAATATTTTGGTGGATAGCAGCTCGCCCATGCATACAATTTGGTCGTAAGAATAATCAAATCGTGCAGCATCAGCATCATCAACAGCCCATTGTAATTCGCTAAAATATTCATTCAGCTCTAGTTTTGTTTGTTCAAAAAAAGAGTGCTTAAGTACCTTGCTCGCAAAATCCAAATGGTCTTCTTCTAATGCTTTTAATAGATCGGAAGCCTTTTGTTTGTTGTTGTTGCAAGCTTCTTGCACAATGTTTTCTAACAAGTTTGTTGTCTTGCCTTTGGCCGACACCACAATAATTAATTGATCTTTCGCTTCTGCTATGATAGGCAGTAGCGCTTTCATCCGTTCTGGGCTTTCAATAGAAGCTCCTCCAAATTTGTAAACTTGCAAATGCTGGGTGTTTTTATATTCTTTAATGTTATTTCTTTGGTTCTAATTGGGCAAACGAGGCTTCTAAAGTGGCAAACATTTCATCCAATTCTTCATAGGGGCAAGTGCCAATGCTCATTCGATACCAAGGGGAGTTGCTATCTGCTCCAAAGCAGGAAAAGGGAACAATAGCTAAATGCGCCTCGTTTAAAATGTATTCACTAACTTCTATTTGATTTGCCAATACTTTTCCTTTAAAGGAATAGCCTTTGAGGTCTATTTTTATGGTCAAATAAATGGCCGCTTGCGGTGTAACAATATCTACAGGGTAGCCCTTCTCTTTCAGTGCTGTAAAGGCTTTGTAGATATATTGTAGTCTTTCTTCGAGTTTGATTTTAAAGGATTGGGTATAGCTTTCTAAGGCGCTTGTATTATTTAAGAATTCCGCAGTTGCATATTGTTCGGCCATTGGGCTCCAAGCACCAATATGGCTCAACAAAGCTTTCATTTTGCCAATAACATTGGCGGGCCCCATGGACCAGCCTACGCGCACCCCTGTTGCTGCTAAGGATTTGGATACGCCGTCTACAAAAATGGTATAGGCCTTCATCTCGGGCCGAAGTGCTACAGGATTGTGGTGTTTGATTGCGCCAAAAGTGAGCGACCAATACATTTGGTCAAACATGAGGTAAAGTTTCTTTTCGCTGTCTTTACGTTGGGCATTTTCTGCAATAATCATATCGCAAATGCGTTCAAGCTCTATTTTTTCAAGTGTTGTACCCGTAGGGTTTTGTGGCGAGCAAAGGCACAATAGGGTTGCGCCTTTAATATGAGGCTCGATATCGGCTGCACGGGGCATAAAGTTATGTTCCGGCAAAACATCAACCACACAATGTGCTCCATCATTCATGTGTACATAATGGTTGTTGTTCCAAGAGGGTACCGTATAAATAACTTTATCGCCCTTGTCTACAATAGCTTTGAACAAAGAATAGATAAGGGGGCGTCCGCCACTAGCAATGAGAAGCTCATCATTTTTATAATCAATTCCCTCTGTCCGGCGAAATAAATCGCCTACTGCTTGGCGCAAAATAAGCAAACCATCTGCTGGCGGATAATTCGTGCGATGCGCTCGATAGGCCTTGATGATAGCCTCTTCATATTCCATTGGAATAGGGAAAATAGCTGGATCAAAATCGCCAATAGTATAGTTGTATATTTTTTCGCCTTGGGCTTTTCGCTCATTAATGGCATTTCCCAATTTTACGATTTCGGAACCAACTAAGGATTCGGCAAGAGTGCTGAGTGGCGACATTCTATTAAAATTACATGTTGAAAAATAAAAAAGGCTTACTATCAAAAGCAAGCCTTTTTAAGAAAAATTATGTTTTGAATAAACACTATCCTCTAGCAAAGCTTGCTTCAAAAGCTAACTTTTTCCCTGACTTAAACTTTGCTGTTACAGTAGTGTTCATAAAGATAAATGTTATTATGGAGTCTTTTTAAATGCCCACCATTAATGGCATTAACAACATCAATACCTCTTCGTTTTCTGATTTTTCCATTGGGCGGAAAATACCAGCACGCGTTGGTGTGCTCAATTCTAATTGTATTTCGGTGCCTTCCATATTGCTGATCAACTCAATCATTAATTTGGCATTAAAGGCAATTTTCATGTCTTCACCAGTATATTGGCAAGTCATTGTTTCTTTTCCTTCGTACGAAAAATCAATGTCTTGAGAGCTTATGGTTAAGGAATTACCCACTATATCAAAAACAACTTGGCTGGTAGTTTTGCTCGCAAAAATACTCAAACGACGCAAAGCACTAATTAGGTCTGTACGGTTTACCACTAGGTTGTAAGGGTTGCCTGTAGGTATTACTGCTTTGTAATCTGGGAAGCGCGCATCTACCAAGCGGCAACTCATGCGCAGCTTGTTGTTGGTAATAAAAATATGGCTGCTGTTGTAGGAGATTTCAAGTTGGGTATCTTCTGCAGGCAATACATTGCGCATTTGTTGCAGCCCTTTTTTGGGCACGATAAAACCATCGTTAGACTGATGCTCTAATCCGCTTCTGCTTAACTGTACTAAACGGTGCGCATCTGTTGCTACAAAATTGATGTTTCCCCCGTCCTCTAATTGAAAATAAACACCTGTCATCGCTGGGCGCAGTGTATCGTTGCTTACAGCAAAAATGGTTTTGTTGATGCTTTCTAATAAAGCGATTGAGGCAATGTTAAAGGATGAAGCATCGCCTGGTTGTGGTTCTTTCGGAAAATCATCAGCATTTTCACCACTAATCTTATACTTTCCAAAATCGCTATTGATTTCAATCCCTCTGTCTGTTTCATTAACATTAAGGGTAATTGGCTGGTCAGGTAAGTTCTTTAAATATTCGGTTAATATTTTTGAAGGGATACAAATTCTACCATCGTTGGTAGCATTGGTAACTTCAATTTCAACGCGCATCATCGTCTCTAAATCTGAGGCAGAAATGCTTAAGCTATTCCCCTCCAACTCAAATAAAAAATCTTCTAAAACACCCAAAACCGCATTTGAGCCTACAACGCCACCAATGAGTTGTAAATTTTTCAACAAATAGCCTGAGCTAACTATAAAACGCATGAATATATTTTTTTTAAGAAAAAGAATAATATTTTTTTCTTTGGCCAAAACGCTAAAGGCGTACAATAATGCACGCCATGTAAAAATTTTATGCCAAAGGGCTTATGTTTTTAACGAAGCGTAAATGTGCTCTTTAAATGATTGGGGCAGCCATATTTTTTATTGCTTGTGCAAGAAATAGTTGCCATCAATAAGCAAACTAAGGCTACAATGGGCGCAATATTGCGCAGGGTAAAATTCTTTTTCATAATTGTAAATGTATAAATTTTTCTGTAAAAACCCGATTACTTTTGCACGAAGATAATTATTCATTTCAGAAAATGAAAAAAACACATTTTATTGCCATTGGAGGTGCTGTCATGCATCAGTTAGCCCTTGCATTGCATCGGCAAGGTCAGCGGGTAACCGGTAGTGATGACGAAATTAATGACCCTGCGAAAGCCAACCTTGCCGCCGCAGGCATATTGCCCGAGGCAAATGGTTGGTTTCCTGAAAAAATCACAAAAGATATTGATGCCATTGTGCTGGGCATGCACGCGCGTGCGGATAATCCAGAATTGCTTGAAGCGCAAAGATTGGGGATCCCTATTTTTTCTTTTCCCGAATACGTATACGAAGTCAGTAAAAACAAAAAGCGGGTGGTCGTTGCCGGTAGTCATGGCAAAACCAGCATTACTTCAATGATCATGCATGTATTGCAACATGAATCGGTGCAATTTGATTATTTGGTTGGTGCTAAGCTCGATGGTTTTGAACAGTCGGTACAGCTGAGTGACGCGCCCATCATCATTCTTGAGGGGGATGAATATCCTGCATCGGTTATCGAAAAGAAGCCAAAAATTTTCTTTTACAAGCCGCATATCAGTGTCCTTAGCGGTATAGCTTGGGACCACATCAATGTATTTCCTACCTACGAAAATTACTGCAGTCAGTTCATCCAATATGTGCAGAATATGGAAGCTGGTGCGGAGCTTTATTTTAATGCAGAAGACAGCGAGGTCAATAGAATCGTTGGCCTAGCATCGGCGCATTTAAAAGCGGAACCTTATCAAACACATGCCTTTCATTATGAAGATGCCACAGCGGTTCTTACAACCGAAAATGGCGATGTTCCGGTTAGTATTTTTGGGCGGCACAATTTGCTAAATCTAAGTGCGGCCCTTAAAGTATGCTTGTCTTTGGGGATCAGTAAAGAACGCTTTTACAAGGCTATTGCCCATTTTAAAGGCGCTGCTCGTCGTTTAGAAAAAATAGCGACAAAAGAGAATCTGTTGGTTTTTCGCGACTTTGCCCATGCCCCTTCAAAGCTCAAAGCCACTTTGGATGCGGTGAAAGAGGCTATGCCTACACGTAGGGTTATTGCCTGTTTCGAGTTGCACACTTTCAGTAGCCTTAATGCGCAATTCTTGAGTGAATACGCGCATAGCATGGATGCTGCAGATGTATCTATTGTGTTTTTTAGTCATCATGCTTTACAGATGAAAGGCTTGCCTACATTGGATAAACAGACGGTACATGCTTATTTTAATCGAGCCGATTTGTTGGTTATTGATGAAAAAAGCGCATTGGAAGCAAAGGTCAAATCGCTGCTGGAAGACAATAGCGAACAAACTTGCTTATTGCTCATGAGCTCTGGAACATTTGATGGCATTCAATGGCAATTTTAAATAACTATTTTTAATGCTTCAGTTCCTAAATAATTTGCCTAAATTATTGCTGATCTTTTCGCTGTTTTTTGCAGGTCAAATTAATACTAGTTTTGCTCAAGAAGCAAATTGGGTTTGGATAAATGGAGATAGTATTGCCAATCAACTACCAATTAGAAAGACCTTTGGAACACCGCACCCCGACAACAATCCCGGGACTCGATTATTCAGCACTAATTGGACAGATAAGGATGGAAATTTTTGGCTTTATGGGGGCCATGTCTACTATGGGGGAGGGGATATATATGGCGATTTGTGGTGTTACTACCCTAGCTTGAATCAATGGGCTTGGATTTGGGGAGAGCCCACATTTAAAAATTTGATTAATTACGGAATTAAAGGAATTGGTTCGATTACAAATTCTCCAGGGGCAAGATTATGGGCAGGCGGTTGCTCAGATAACCAAGGTAATTTATGGCTTTCAGGCGGTGCAAGTTTTGATTCCAACAATACATTTCCGCCCAATGATTTATGGAGGTATAATATTGCAACAAAAATCTGGACTTGGGAGGCGGGTGTAAAAACACATCCATTAAATGAGCCCTCAAAAGCAACTGCAAAAAACAAGCCCGATTCGAATTTTCTTCCTAGGGCAGTCTGGTTTCCCAATCTTTTTTGTTTTGACAATGACCCAAAAATTTATTTTTTTGGTGGAAAATCACAAAATGACAGCGTCAATAATCACTTGTTTTCATACAATACTTTGACACGAGAATGGACGTGGATATCTGGAGTCTTGCAAGCAAACGATTCGGGATTTCATGGCGCTAAAAATATTTTTTCTGCAGAAAACTCCCCCTCCGCAAGAACACATATTTATGGTGGGATTTATCAACATAAATTTATTCTTTTTGGAGGCGGTAATCTATGGAAGAACAACCTTTTAATGACTAATGATATTTGGGTTTTTGATACACTAAATAAATTATGGGTTTGGAAAAAAGGAGAAAGTTACCCAAATAGTTATGGTGAAAATGCTGGGCTATGTTATGTTGATAGTAGCAATAACCCTTCGGCGCGTTCCTCTGGCAGTTGCTTTAACCCTAACAATATTGATAGCTGTGGAAATTTTTATATTTTCGGTGGAAACAACGATGACCACAATATTGTTCATAATGATGTTTGGAAATACAACGTTCAATACAATAGTTGGATTCTTGTTAAGCCTGGTGCACCTGGAGTGGATAGAGCAATTTACAAAATAAAGAATTCTCCAGACCCTATTAGCAATCCAGGTAAATTGATTGGCTATTCGCAATGGGTTAGTAAAAAGGGTGAATTATATTTATATGGAGGTATAAGTTCTAACCCATATACTATGGGCTATTCAACAATGTGGAAATTAATCATTGATTCAAACTGCACAAAAAACTGTTACACTAATTTTAATAATCAAATTAACCCAAAGGATACTTTAATAAACCAAGTAAATATTGATTCATGTATCCCAAATATATTTAGCCCAAATGGTGATGCGAAAAATGATTATTTCAAACCCCTTTGTCCAGATCTAGACATCGCTTTGTTTTGTATATACAATCGGTGGGGAGAAAAAATCTTTGAAACTACTGATAAAAATATCGGTTGGGATGGAAATTTCAATAATCAGCCCCAACAATCAGGGGTGTATTTCTATTTAATAAAATATCGCCATAAAAAATGGGGGTTAAAAATATTAAAAGGTGATATTACTTTAATTCGATAAAAACATTTCATGTCCAAAAAGCACCAATCTCGCCCTGATGGGCTGATGTATTCTACCAACAAAGACTTTTTTAATGACTACGAAGCCGAAAATAATGAGCAAGAAACGCTAGCCAAGGATAAACAAAAATTAAGGGTGCAATTAGATACCAAACAGCGTGCAGGCAAGGTGCTCACCGCCGTTAGTGGCTTTGTTGGTGCTGATGAAGACCGCGAAGCATTGGCTAAATTGTTGAAAACAAAATGTGGTGCCGGCGGCACTGTTAAAGAAGGTTTGATCCTCGTTCAGGGAGATTATAAATCCAAAATAATTGCTTGGCTCATAGAATGGGGCTATAAGAATACCAAATGATAAACGTACTTTTGCCCATCAAAAAATTTAGGAACAGACAATTTTAATAATGTTACAAGATATTCAATTACTCAACGAGAAGGAAACCCGCGCTGGATTTGGAGATGGTATAGCCGAAGTGGCGCGCACAAACCCCAATGTAGTAGCCCTTACAGCAGATTTGGCCGGTTCTTTAAAACTGAATCAATTCATCAAAGAAAATCCAGATCGTTTTGTACAATGCGGTATTGCAGAGGCCAATATGATTGGCGTGGCTGCTGGATTAACTATTGGCGGTAAAATCCCTTATGCAACAACTTTTGCCAACTTTGCCACCTCACGTGTTTACGATCAAATTCGTCAATCAGTGGCCTATAGTGGGAAAAATGTAAAAATTTGTGCTTCTCATGCTGGTCTTACGCTCGGCGAAGATGGTGCTACGCACCAAGTTTTAGAAGATATCGGCATGATGAAAATGTTGCCAGGAATGACAGTTATTGTTCCTTGTGATTATAACCAAACCAAGGCTGCTACTATAGCCATTGCTGCTTACGAAGGCCCTGTGTATCTTCGTTTTGGCCGTCCAAAATGGGCTAATTTTACGGCAGAAAACCAAAACTTTGAAATTGGTAAAGCACAAGTGCTTGCAGAAGGAACCGATGTAAGCATCATCGCTTGTGGCCATTTAGTTTGGATGGCCGTAGAGGCAGCCAAACAATTAGCCGAAAAAGGAATTAGTGTTGATTTAATCAATATGCACACCATCAAACCGCTTGATGAAGCGGCCATTATACAATCCCTCACCAAAACGGGCTGTGTGGTAACAGCCGAAGAGCACCAAGCAAACGGTGGTTTGGGTGATAGCGTTGCCAATGTAGCTTCACGCAATTGCCCTGTACCGCACGAATATGTGGCGGTTATGGATACTTTTGGCGAAAGTGGAAAACCAACTGATTTATTAGCTAAATACGGACTAAGTACATCCTCTATTGTGGCAGCAGCTGAAAAAGCCATTGCACGCAAAAAAGGATAATTGTGCCCTTATTAACGTTCTATTCAGTTTTATCAGCTTTATCTTTGTGTTATGTCACATTGGATCATTTACTGCCTATTTCTTTACCTAGCGTATAAGTTTGTTAGAGGGTTTTTATTTCCTGCTATCCATATTACCAACACAATGAATGGTAAAATGCGGGACATGCAGAATAAAATGAATGAAATGAACCAACAACAGCAAGCGCAACAACAGCAACAGGAAGAGCGCAAAGCGCGTAAAGTAGAAGGAGAATATATCGATTACGAGGAAGTTCAATAAAGAAATTCATTTTCTACATACAAAAAGAGGGCGAACATTTTATAATGTTCGCCCTCTTTTTGTTGATTATCTTTATGAAGCTTACCTGATTACAGTGACATTTCCAGATTTAGAAATTCGTTTGCCCGAACTGCAGAATCCATCAACCGTCCAAACATATACACCAACAGGGCAATCAACGCCTTCAAATTGGCCATTCCATTGTTTAGAGACGTCAGTAGTGCTAAATACCTCTTTACCCCAACGGTCAAAGATTCTAAAATAGCTCAACTTGATGATGTTTTTGTTCATTAAACCAAAATAATCATTGTTTGAAGAATGATCTTCGGGTATAAAGGCGTTTGGTAAATTAATATCAGCACATCCAACTTTTACAGTAACGGTATCATAATCTACACATCCCCAAGTATTGGTAACTTTTAGAGAATAAGACATGTCATAAAAGGGATTTGAAGTAGGATTTGGATTTAATGGATTGTCCAAGAAATTGCTTGGTGTCCATTCATATCTAAAGTTCGTTCCTTCCGTGGTCATCGGTCCTCCTAACACTGTATTGGCACCATCGCCAATCACTCTGTCAATGCCCGCATCTGCAGAAACTTTATTGACATCTACAACAATTGCAGAGTCAACGATACAGCCATTAGGGTAAATAGCGATAAAATGGTAGGGACGAGAATAGTCTGGAGCAACTTTTGTAAACAAGGCATCTTCCTTAGTTGTTTCCGTATTGGTGATATTATAGTTAGGCATCCAACGTAATGTGTCGGTGCCAAATGCCACACCCCATAATTCTGCTGTATCTCCTTGGCAAATAATTGTATCATCAACAATGGTTATTGAAGGAATGGGCAAGGCCGTTATGACATGGCATTCCATTGAAGCTTCAGGTGTTCCTTCGTTTTTGCTTAAGAAAACACTGTAACGTCCAGGTTCGCTGTATCGAAATGCTGGAGGGAGTTTAGCTGTAGAATTGCGTAGAGAGCTTGAGCTGCAATTGGCAAATTTTATAGAGCCTAAAGAACCATCATTATTGACACAAAAAGCGTATAAATTATCTTTTTCACGGATAAAATGAGAAAGCGCAAAAGTTGATTTTAAACCGGGCAAAAAGCTGTGGTTTGCTTCGTCAAATTTTAAAGTAGGCAAATCACTAAAGGCTAAGCGAACAAGGTTGTTGCTCGTAGAATTGGTAATAAAGGCATAATCAACACCACATTCTTTGGCTAAAATAATGCTCGAGGGGTTGAATAAGTTGGCAGGGTTTGTGGGCAGTATTGATCCAACAGGTGGCGCAGCTAAAGAACTACCAAAACCTAAGTGTGTGATATTGCTTGCAGAGAAATTGGTAACAAAAGCATGCCAGTCACCATTTTGGTCACGGACAGCAGCCATATCGGTAGGGTCGCCAAGAGCAGCAGAGGGGTTACCCATGTCAATAGCATTGGGGGTATTAGAAATGTTGGTGCCAAAATCAAAACGAATCAATTTAGGGCCTAAACCATTTACCGCAAAGCCGTACCAATAAGGTCCTTCTTTGGCAGCAAAAAATCCTTTTGGATTATTCAACAAACCACCCAAATTACCCATATTGACACAGTTGGGTTTATTGCCCAACGATTGCCCAAAGTCAAGACGAGCGATAGTAGAAGTGGATGCTGTAGAGCCTCCCAATACAAACATTACGTGCTTTCCGGCTCCATCTTTCATTAAGAAAAGGCCATTGGTGCTCAATGGCGCTGTTCCTCCAAGATTTCCCAAACTAGTAACAGTTGGGGTATTGCTTAATGAATTACCAAAGTTCAAACGAACAAATTCCGGGATCGCTCTATTGACAAAAAAGCCATAATAATTACCATTATCATCTTTCCCAATTTCAATATCATTGGCATCGGTAATACCAAAAGTGGTTCCTAACAAGGTGCCTTCTGGACGGTTCATCATATACCCAGAACAGAAGCTCCAATAATACGAAGAAGCGTTTGTATCAATAGGATACATAGTAATAGGTTGGCGGATGCACACCGTGTCGGGTGCAACAAAAGTAGTTTGGGCGTGTAGTCCATTTAGTTGTGCTACAATAAGCATAACTGTAAGGATAAGGCATCTTCTCATACTCTTAAAGTAGTTTTTTTTCTTGATACTCGACGGCTAATATTTCGCTAATGTAATAATTATGCCAAAATTTTCATAACAATCGACTATTTTTATTTTCTTTAACCGAAATTCCAGACAATATTATGCGTTTTACACCAAAAAAGGCAAGCCTATTTTTAGCTTTACTAGGCTGCTCGCTCACAACTTTTAAAAATACCCTTGCCAAAGAGGGGATGAAAGTGCCTCCTACCATTACTCAATCCTCCAAAGATATTATTGCTGCAGGTTTAGAGATTCCGGTACATAAATTATACAATGCCGATGGAACGGGCCTCAATAATGCCATCGTGCTCTTTGGTAAAGGTTGCACTGGTGAAATGATTTCTGGCCAAGGTTTACTGCTCACCAACCACCATTGTGGATATGGCACGGTACAAGGCCTTGCCACGACCAGTTCCGATTATTTCGCCAATGGTTTTTGGGCCATGAACAATCAGCAAGAATTGCCCTGCCCAGGGCTTACGGTTACCTTTATCCGCTCTATGGAAGATGTAAGCCAACGCATACTTTCGGGTATTGCAGATGATATGCGCGAATCGGCAAGAGATAGCATTATTGCTGTGCGTGTAAAAAATCTTGAAAAGGGTTTTAGATACACTACTAAAATGGAGGTTCAAATTAAGTCCTTTGCCAATGGTAATCAATATTGGGCTATCATGAGTGAAACCTTCAAAGATGTCCGTTTGGTGGGCTTCCCGCCAAATGGTGTGGGGCAATTTGGTGGTGATACCGACAATTGGAGTTGGCCACGCCATACGGGCGACTTTAGCATGTTTCGGGTCTATGCCGATAGCAACAATAAGCCAGCAGCTTACAGCACCAGCAATAAGCCTTACCGCAACAAAGCATTTTTGACCATTAATACCAATGGCTACAAAGAAGGCGACTTTACTTTGGTCTATGGTTTTCCCGGTGTAACGCAAGAATATGTTAGCTCGATGCAATTGGAGCAAGTAGTCAATATTACCGACCCTATTCGTATTGAAGCGCGTACCCGAAAATTAGCTGTTTGGACAGATTTTATGCGCAAAGACAGGAATGTCTTCTTGAAATATACTTCTAAGCGGGCAAGCGTAGCCAATGGTTGGAAAAAATGGCAAGGCGAGGTGCGTGGATTGAAATTGAATAATGCGGTAGAAAAAAAGAAAAATGTTGAACATCAATTTCAAGCTTGGGCCAATACAAGTGCCGATGCTCCTGCATTTGCAAAAGACTTATTGCTGAAGATGCAGGTAAACAGCGCTTCTCGAGATGCTATCATCGCCACTAATGAATATATTCGTGAAGCCGTTTTAGGAATTGAATTGATTGCTCAAGGTGCCGAGCTCGACAAAATGCTACACGTTTTAGAGGCTAATTTGCCGGAGCAAAAAACAAAAGACTCTTTGGCCAAATTGATCAAAAATACCGAAGGCTTTTATAAAAATTATGATGCCCCAACAGATCAGGCCATTTTTGCTTCCTTAATGCCTTTATTTATCGAAAAGGCAAGTCATTTTGTACCCCAATATTATCGTAACGAGTTGGCACGTAATGGCCATAATTATGCACAATGGGCAAGCTATGTTTTTAGTAATTCTGTAGCGACCAGCGCTGCCAAAATGAGTGAGCTCAGTATAGCTAACATCACCAACGATCCCGCTTGGCAATTATACAAAGCCATTAGTGATCTGCGCAACGAAAAAATAGTGCCATCCCTTATCAGTTACAGTGATAGCCTTAGCCGCTACAATCGTTTGTACCTGAAGGCCCAAATGCTCAAAAGCAAATACACGGAATTATACCCTGATGCCAATAGTACTTTGCGAATTGCCTACGGAAAAGTAAAAGGTCTTGACCCCGATGGCCCTGCTGGATATGCTTTTCAAACCAATATTGACGAAGCCGTTGCCAAGCACAATCCTGATGTAGCAGAGTTTACAGCACCTGCAAAATTGTTGGAATTACAGCGTAACAAAGATTATGGCCGTTGGGCAGTTAACGGCACTGTTCCCTTAGCCTTCATTGCCGACAACCATACTTCTGGCGGTAACTCGGGTAGCCCAGTACTCAACGCCAAAGGCGAATTAATAGGTACGAATTTCGATCGTGTATGGGAAGGTACCATGAGCGATTATTATTTTGATGAACGCTGGTGCCGCAATATTTCGCTCGATGTGCGTTACACCTTGTTTATTGTCGAAAAACTCGGCGGCGCAGGTTGGTTGCTCAATGAGATGCGCTTTGCACAATAAATTGGGCGAAACGACTGTGTTGCAAAACCTTCAGGCCTTGCCATTTTGGATAGTCGTTAAATAAAAATGGTCGCTAGTTTTTATTTTTCAGAAACATGATTACCTTTAAGCGCATTTTATTAGCTATTTTTATAAAAGAACTATGAAACAAATTATTCTAGCCTTATCCATTATTCTTGCGTTTGGCGCTTGTACTAAATCTTCTACAAGCATTAACGAAACCAGCGAAATCCTGCGCGTGGGCAAATGGAGAATGACCGCATATACTTATAAATATGAGTTAGCGCCTGGTGTAGATACGGTAATTGATGTGATGAACAAAAGAGATACTTGCTACTCAGATGATTATCTTACATTCGATTCTAGCTACAATGGTAACCAACACAGTGCACAATTAAAATGTGCTGGAGAATTGGATCAAATGCCCTTTAACTGGCAGTTAAAAGACAATCAAAAAACCTTGATTTTAAACAATGCCCAATTTACCATTGGCAATATCAGCAAGACGTCTTCGCCCACCAAAGGCTTAGAATATGTTGAAGCTACAATCACTAAAATGAACAAAAAATCAATGACCATTAGCTACAAAAATAATGTTCAGATTTTGATTCAACCGGATAAAACAGTTGAAGGTTATTTTGTAGAAACAACACTGTATTACACGCAAACTTTTACAAAGTAGGTGCCGAAATTTCTTTTCATAAAAACATAAGAACCGTCGGTGCAAACTGGCGGTTTTTTTTATGGCTATAATTTTCCCCATTTTATTCCATTTCCTAAATACATTTGCACATCTATTTATAATACAAGACCATGATTCAAATTAGCTTTCCTGATGGTGCCGTGCGCGAATACGAAGCAGGCATTTCATCTCTTGATATTGCCAAATCTATTAGCGAAGGGCTGGCCCGCAAAGTTTTGGCCGCTGAGGTAGATGGTGAAGTATACGACGTTACACGCTCCATCCATACTAATGCAGCAGTAAAATTTCTTACTTGGGACGATAAGTCTGGTAAATCTACTTTTTGGCATTCATCAGCACATTTGTTGGCAGAGGCCATTGAAGCCATTTTTCCGGGGACAAAATTTGGTATAGGACCGGCCATTGATAATGGCTTTTATTACGATCTTGATCTAGGTGGTGAATCGATTACGGAAGAAGACCTTGCCAAAATTGAAAAGAAAATGAAAGAGTTGGCTGGGCAAAAAAATGAGTTTTTGCGCCGCGAAGTAGGCAAAGAAGAAGCTATTGCTTACTTCACCGACAAAGCCGATCCCTATAAAATAGAATTATTGCAAGACCTTGAAGATGGTAAAATCACCTTCTATTCGCAAGGAGCCTTCACCGATTTATGCCGTGGGCCACATATCCCCAATACAGGATTTATCAAAGCGGTAAAGCTCACCAACATTGCGGGTGCTTATTGGCGCGGTAACGAAAAAAACAAAATGCTTACCCGTATTTACGGCGTTACTTATCCGTCTCAAAAAGAATTGGATGAGTACTTGCTCTTGCTCGAGGAAGCCAAAAAGCGCGATCATCGTAAATTGGGCAAGGAGCTAGAACTATTCACCTTCTCCGAAAAAGTAGGAGCTGGCTTGCCTATGTGGTTGCCTAAAGGGGCTATGTTGCGTCAACGCTTACAAGATTTTCTGCAAAAGGCACAAGTGGAAAGTGGCTATCTGCCCGTGATTACACCGCATATCGGTAACATCAATTTGTACAAAACTTCGGGACATTATGAAAAATATGGTGCTGATAGTTTTCAATCTATTAAAACACCGCACGAAGGCGAAGAATTTTTCTTGAAGCCGATGAATTGTCCGCATCACTGCGAAATTTATAAATCATCGCCACGCAGTTACAAAGACCTTCCATTGCGCCTTGCCGAGTTTGGCACCGTATATCGTTACGAGCAAAGTGGTGAATTGCATGGCCTTACCCGTGTACGTGGTTTCACCCAGGATGATGCGCATTTGTTTTGCCGTCCAGAGCAGGTTTTAGAAGAATTTAAAAAAGTAATCGACCTAGTGATGTATGTATTTACCTCATTAGATTTTGAAAACTTTACCGCTCAAATTTCTTTGCGCGACAAAGACAATAGAGACAAATATATCGGCTCTGAAGAGAATTGGACGATTGCCGAAAATTCCATCATCCAAGCCGCTGCCGAAAAGGGTTTAAAAACAACCATTGAATACGGTGAGGCTGCTTTTTATGGTCCTAAATTGGACTTTATGGTTAAGGATGCCTTGGGTAGAAGCTGGCAATTGGGCACCATTCAGGTAGATTATAACCTTCCCGAGCGATTTGAATTGGAGTATATTGATTCGGATAATTCACGCAAAAGACCCGTGATGATCCACCGTGCACCATTTGGTTCGATGGAGCGTTTTGTCGCTGTTTTAATAGAGCATTGCGCTGGCAATTTCCCCATGTGGTTGGCACCGGAACAAGTAAAAGTATTGCCGATTAGCGATAAGTTTATTCCTTATGCCGAAGAAGTTGTTGCCTTATTGAAAGCCAATGATATTAGGGCTTCTGTAGATGACCGCAATGAAAAAATAGGCAAGAAAATTCGTGATACCGAGCTGATGAAAATCCCCTACATGTTGGTCGTGGGCGAACAAGAAATGAATGGTGGAAAGGTAGCAGTGCGTAAACATGGAGAAGGAGATAAAGGTGTCATGGACAATGCCGAATTTGTGGCATTTGTGCAAGATTTGGTAAAGGCCCAAATATCAGGATCCAAAAAATAACAAATAGCAATCGGTATTTCAATATTAAAATACATTATTTTTGACTTCAAATTTTTTATTCTAAAAACAATTAATGCAAAAAAGACCAAAACCCAGAGTCCCCTATAAGCCAAGGACACTACAAAACGAACATCGCTTAAATGATGAAATAACAGCACTTGAAGTGCGCCTTATCCGTGACGGAGCAGAACCAATTGTTTGTTCGCTTAACGAAGCGCTAAGAATGTCTGAGGAACAAGGGGTAGACTTGGTAGAGATTAATCCAAATGCCACGCCACCTGTTTGTCGTATTATCGATTACAAGAAGTTTTTGTACGAAAAAAAGAAAAAAGACAAAGAGCAAAAGGCCAATTCAAAGCAAACGGAGATCAAAGAAATTCGTTTTACCCCCAATACTGATGACCACGATTTTGATTTCAAATCAAAGCATGCAGAGAAATTTTTGCAAGATGGCGATAAGGTAAAATGCTATGTGCAGTTTAAAGGTCGTGCCATTATGTTTCAAGAAAGAGGTGAATTGTTGCTTTT
>JAXITL010000003.1:0-64745 GCA_034680125.1 Chitinophagaceae bacterium | reverse complement strand
TTTGAAATAGTCCATCGAAATATAGGTCCACATATCGCGGGCAAAATCAATCAGGATATTGTTGATGCGCTTAAGGGTATCAAATTGTGCGGCAAGATTATCGTAATGCTCGATTTGGGTGGTGTATTGCATCCGCTCGAGACCCAATTTTTTGCTTACAAAATCGTTGCCAAACTTCACCCAGTCTGTACCTGGGAAGGCTACATAATGGGCGTTGAAATTACCCGTAGCGCCACCAAATTTGGCCGCAAAGGGCAAATAGGACAATTGTTGCACTTGCCCTTCAAGACGCTCTACAAACACCATCATTTCTTTACCCAAAGTAGTAGGCGATGCTGGCTGACCATGTGTGCGTGCTAGCATCGAAACAGATTTCCAAGTTTTGGCCATTTTGCGCAATTGCAAAATCAAGTTGTTGATAGCGGGCAAATATTCTTCTTCTAAAGCTTCTTTCCAAGATAAAGGAATGGCCGTATTATTAATGTCCTGCGAGGTCAAACCAAAATGCACCCACTCGGCACATTGTTCTGCACCAAGGGCTGTTAATTGTTGTTTGAGAAAGTATTCAACCGCTTTTACGTCGTGGTTGGTAATGCGCTCGGTTGCTTTGATTTGTGCAGCTTGTTCTTCGGTAAAATGTTGATAAATAGCGCGCAATTTGGCGGGTTTTACGGAAGCAGGCAAAGTGAAAATTTTCTTTTCGGCAAGGAAAAGAAAGTATTCTACTTCTACTAATACGCGGTAACGAATCAAACCGAATTCAGAAAAATAGGGAGCAAGACTTGATAATTGTGCTCTGTAACGCCCGTCTATAGGGCTTATGGCTGTAAGTGCTGATAATTCCATAGGCGCAAAGGTAATTGAAAAGGCTTATAGGTTAAAGAGTAAATCAAAGGAATGATAAATGCGTTATGTAAACCCACCCCTAACCCCTCCAAGGAGGGGAAACCTATTACGGATTAGCACCAGAAAAACTTAAAAGGTAATGCGCATTGATTTTTTTGAATACATCAACATAAGTGCATCCCCTCCTTGGAGGGGTTAGGGGTTTGCTAGGATGTAACAAGTCATACACCATAAAAAAATACCCTCCTCCGTTGCGATAACGAAGAAGGGCTGAAAGAATGATGATGAACAATTATTATTTACCGGCGAAAGTTGCGCCAATATACTCACGGTTGAGGCGAGCTATATTTTCAAGCGAGATACCTTTTGGACATTCTGCTTCGCAAGCGCCAATATTGGTACAGCTACCAAAACCTTCTTTATCCATTTGGTTCACCATGTTCACCACACGGTCTTTACGCTCAACATCACCTTGAGGCAATTGAGCCAAATGGGATACTTTGGCCGAAAGGAACAACATCGCCGATGCGTTAGGACAAGCCGCAACACAGGCACCACAACCGATACAAGCTGCGGCTGCAAAGGCGTCGTCTGCTTTTAGTTTTTCAATAGGCAAAGAATTGGCATCTTGTGCGTTACCGGTATTCACCGACACATAGCCACCTGCTTGGATGATATGGTCAAATGCCGAGCGATTCACCACTAAGTCTTTGATAACGGGGAAAGCATCGGCACGCCAAGGTTCTACCACGATGGTGTCACCATCCTTGTACTCGCGCATATGCAATTGGCAAGTAGTGTTGTGGGTCCAAGGACCGTGTGCACGACCGTTGATATACATACTACACATACCACAGATACCTTCGCGGCAATCGTGATCGAAAGCAACCGGTTCTTTACCTTCTGCAATCAATTGCTCATTCAGCACGTCAAACATCTCAAGGAAAGACATTTCTGAAGAAATATCTTTTACTTGATAGGTTTCAAAACGACCAGCTGTTTTTCCGTTTTTTTGCTTCCACACTTTCAGTGTGAGATTCATGTTGTAGTGTTCCATACTGCTAATTTGAAGATTTGGAGATTTGATGATTTGAAGATGATTGGGATGATGCAATTATTTTAGAAATTACCTTGATAATTGATTGAACTTTCAATAAAAGCTCCTCACAATCAGGATAATTTTTATTCTCTTTGCACAACATCAACCAATATTCAGTCTCATCTGCCTCTTTAGCTGCTATTTTAATTTTGTGTATAAAATCATTTTTACTTTTCTGCATTCTGGGCTTCACGCACATTGGCGCCAATTGAAGTACCTGATCTGAAAAGTTGATTTGAAATATTGAATTTCCTGAAAGATTCGAGTTCTTCTGTGTAAAGCATTATACTTTTCGCAAAATCAAATGTCAGAGTAACAATTAAATTTTCTTTATCGTTTCTCATCCATTTCCAAATTTTCAAATCATCAAATTTTCAAATCCTATTTGTACGATCGAGCACTCGGGTGAACGACATCGTAAATCAAGTCTTCTTTGTGTAATTCAAATTGGCTATCCGCTTTGTATTCCCAAGCCGAAACGTACATAAATTCATCATCGCGACGTTCTGCTTCTCCATCTTCTGTTTGGTATTCTTCGCGGAAGTGACCACCACAGCTTTCTTCTCTATTCAAAGCATCAATACACATCAATTCACCCAATTCTATAAAGTCGGCAACGCGGTTAGCTTTATCTAACTCTGGGTTGTATTCATTGATTTCACCTGGGATACGCACATTACTCCAGAATTCTTGTTTCAGTGCACGAACCTCTTCAATGGCTTCTTTCAATCCTTTTTCGTTACGCGCCATACCACATTTATCCCAAATGATTTTTCCAAGGCGCTTGTGCATACTTTCTACGCTTGTTGTACCTTGAATACTCATTAATTTATGGATGCGATCGGCAACTGCTTTCTCAGCGGCAACGAATGCAGGGTGGTCTGTAGGAATCGATTTGGTGCGAATTTCATCTGCCAAATAATTACCAATTGTGTAAGGAATAACGAAATAACCGTCGGCCAAACCTTGCATCAAAGCCGAAGCTCCTAATCGGTTGGCTCCATGGTCACTAAAGTTGGCTTCGCCTAAGGCATACAATCCCGGTACAGTCGTCATCAATTCGTAATCTACCCAAAGGCCACCCATGGTATAATGGACTGCTGGATAAATACGCATCGGCACTTCGTAAGGGTTTTCACCAGTAATTTTCTCATACATTTCGAAGAGGTTGCCATATTTAGAAGCCACCACTTCTTTACCCATTTTAATAATATCTGCTTCTGATGTATTGCTTAAACCTTGTTTACCCGCTTCGATTTTACCATAACGTAAAATGGCTGCAGCATAATCCAAATAAACGGCTTGCTTACTTGCGCCTACGCCATAACCCGCATCACAACGCTCTTTGGCAGCACGGCTGGCCACGTCACGTGGTACCAAGTTACCAAAGGCAGGGTAACGACGCTCCAAGTAATAATCTCTTTCTTCTTCTGGAATTTCGTTGGCTTTACGGGTATCGTTTTGTTGTTTAGGCACCCAGATACGGCCATCATTACGCAATGATTCTGACATCAATGTCAATTTAGACTGATGGTCGCCCGATACAGGAATACAGGTTGGGTGAATTTGGGTAAAACAAGGATTCGCGAAGAAAGCACCTTGTTTGTGTGCTTTCCAAGCAGCTGTAACGTTACTACCCATGGCATTGGTAGAAAGGTAAAATACATTACCATAACCACCAGTACACAATAATACGGCATGACCAAAATGACGTTCCAACTCGCCCGAAACTAAATTACGAGCAATGATACCGCGCGCTTTGCCATCAATTTTCACGATGTCTAACATCTCGTGGCGAGCATACATCGTAACATTACCCAAAGCTACTTGACGCTCCAAAGATTGGTAAGCACCAATCAACAATTGCTGTCCGGTTTGGCCTGCTGCGTAGAAAGTACGTTGTACTTGCGTACCGCCAAAAGAACGATTGCTCAACAAACCGCCGTACTCGCGAGCAAAAGGAACACCTTGTGCTACACATTGGTCGATAATGTTACCACTTACTTCGGCTAAACGATGAACGTTAGCTTCACGAGCGCGATAATCACCACCTTTGATGGTATCGTAGAATAGACGGTAGACTGAGTCACCATCATTTTGATAATTTTTTGCAGCATTGATACCCCCTTGCGCTGCGATACTATGCGCACGACGCGGACTATCTTGAAAACAAAAAGCTTTTACTTTATAACCAAGCTCGCCCAAAGAAGCTGCTGCAGAGGCTCCGGCAAGACCAGTACCTACTACAATGATTTCAATACTGCGTTTGTTAGCAGGGTTAACCAGCTTACAAGTTGATTTATATTTTTCCCATTTGGTTGCTAATTCACCGGCGGGTATTCTATTATTAAGTGGCATATTCTGAAGTATTTATCAAAAAAAACTGTTCAAAAAAATAAGGTATTCTTCTTATCCCAAAAGAATGTTGAAATGGAAGGCGATAGGCATTAAGGCAAAAACCAAACAAACGATGATGGAAAAAGCAATACCGATATTACTGATCATTTGCTTGTAACGAGAGGTGCCCATTCCAAGTGTTTGGAATGCAGAGTAAAAACCATGAACCAAATGAAAACAAAGGGAGGCACAGCCCAAGACATATAAAGCAACAACAATTGGGTTTTCAAAAACCAATGCCATTTTTTCATATAGATCAATTTCCTCGCCCGTCATAAATTGATTGGCGCGATTAGGAATCCAAAAATGAGCTGTATGCATGATTAGGAACAACAAAACCAAAGTACCCAAAAGACCCATTGAACGGCTGTACCATTTGCTCGTGGCGCTACCAGCGTTTACTTCATAACGACCAGCAGAACGCTTCTTTTTGTTTTGCGACCACAACATCAAGCCTTGGATAATGTGCAATGCAAATCCTAATACCAATCCTATTTCTAAAATTCTGGTTAAAGGGTTTGTACCCATAAAATGAGCGCCAGCCAAGAACTTTTCTTTCCCATCGGGCAAGAAAATTTGAGCATTCAAGTACATGTGTACTATTAGGAATAAGATTAAAAACAAGCCGGTAAAGGCCATTACTAATTTTTTACCGACAGAAGAGGTGAAACGTTGCTTCCAAGTCATAATACTGAAAAGTCCTTTTGTAATAGTTTTGTAAAATTTCGGCAAATATAGCCTTTGGCATTGGGATAAGCAAGTAAACAATAGCTATTTACCAAATTTAATCATTGATAAAATTAATTGTATTGCGATAATGCTATGTTTAAATTAAGGGCTTTGTGTTTGGGACACATACTGTATTTTCGCCCCACAAAAAAGGACTTATTATGTATCCCGATTTTCAATACCTTTTTCAAAGTTTATGCAACAGCCCCATGCCTGAGTGGCTGGGTGTTTTCAAGACATTTGGCTTTTTGATGGCGCTTGCATTTATTGCCGGCTTGATGGTCATGAGCCGTGAAATGATACGTTATGAAAAACTGGGCATGCTTCAGCCTATAGAAGGGGATATCGAATATGTACATAAAGAAACAGGAAAAAAAGAAACCCGAAAAGGGTTGATTTACCCGCACGAACGCGTGAGTACCATTCTCATGATAGCTGCTATAGGCGGACTTGTCGGAGCGAAAATTTTTAATGCTTTGGAGACTTGGGAATATTTTATCCAAGACCCCATCGATAGCCTTTTTTCTCGCAGTGGATTAACCTTTTATGGCGGATTAATTTTGGCCACAGCATTGCTCTATTTCTATGCCAAAAAATACAAAATCCCTTTTGCCACCCTCTGCGATACGGCTGCTCCTGCATTGATTTTGGCTTATGGAATTGGGCGCTTAGGTTGTCATTTTTCTGGCGATGGCGATTGGGGGATTTTCAATAGTGCTTATATCACCGATACCACAGGACATTTACAAGCAGCCAGCAAAGATGGCTTTCAGCAAATGTTACAGACTTTTCCTGAGTGGTTTATGCGCTATGGGGATGTAAAAAACATGAATGAGCTTTCTGCTATACCGCACGGCTTTACGCCCGCACCATCATGGTTGCCCGATTGGTTTATGGGCATGAACTATGCGCATAATGTCAACAATGAAGGGGTGATGATACCAGAATGTGTGGGCAATTATTGTGCTGTATTGCCTGTAAGTGTTTATCCCACTGCACTCTACGAAGCCATCGTATGTATTTTCATTTTATTCCCCATTTTATGGATGGTTCGTAAGCGTTTTACACAGCCTTTACACCTGTTTGGACTTTACTTAATCGTGAACGGCCTTGAACGTTTTTTTGTAGAAAAAATAAGGGTGAATTACAAATACGATTGGGGTTTTATCCACCCAACACAAGCCGAAATAATTTCTACTTGTTTGGTCTTAATTGGCATTGGCATTTTGCTTTTTTATAAAAAGAAAAATGTAGTCAACGCTTAAATGATTTGTTTTGAAAGGCATAAAAAAACCACCTCGATTGAGGTGGTTTTTTTATGAAAAGAATGCACGAAGATTAATCTCTGCGACCGCCAAATAAGCGAAGCAACAACAAGAAGATATTGATAAAATCAAGGTACAAAGTAAGCGCACCTAGAACACCTAATTTTTTACCATCTAGTTCAGAGATTTCGCCATATTCTACACCGGCACCAATATTCTTTAATTTTTGTACATCATAAGCGGTAAGGCCTGTAAAAACGGCCACGCCGATAACACTGATGAAATAACCCATGGCATCACTCTTCAAAAACATATTGATCAGCATCGCCACTACCATACCGATTAAACCCATAGTCAAAATACGACCAAAAGAAGTCAAATCCTTTTTAGTGGTATAACCCATGACAGCCATAATGCCAAACATCGCAGCTGCCGAAGCAAAGCAAGCAATGACAGAGCTAGAGGTATAAGCCAATAGAATAAAACTGAAACTAATACCATTAATCGCAGCATAAGTCATAAACAAAGCAATAAGTGCGGGTACCGATAAACGTTGAAATCCAAAACTCATCAACAATACAAAGCCAATTGGAGCAAACATAACCACATAACCCAGCATCGACATTCCGCCTTTGCCTGTCATTGGATTATACGTTACGAGATAAGACATCAAGCTTTCGTTGGTAGCAAACAAAAAGGCAAAAACGGTGGAAACGGCAAGTGCAGCAAACATCCACATAAAGACCTTAGCAATATAATTGGTAGAAACAGCGCCTGTTGCATTAATGGTAGTGCTCTCTACTTTGTAATTTGTGAAATTCATTTTGTTGTCCATTATTATAAATTTTTAGTTTTTAATCTTTCGTAAAATTAAACAATTAGCCTAGTTGTTTTTGTTAAAAAAAATTAGTCGGCCTGATGAAATGGATAGCGGTAATTTTCAACGGGAACATAAGTTTCTTTAATCGTGCGGAAACTTAACCAACGATATAAATTCAAAGGAGCGCCAGCCTTATCATTGGTACCCGATGCTCTAGCACCACCAAAAGGTTGTTGGCCTACTACGGCGCCCGATGGCTTATCGTTAATATAAAAATTACCTGCTGAATTGGTTAGTTTTTTCGTCATCACATCAATGGCATACCTATCTTGAGAGAAGATTGCGCCTGTCAATGCATATTCCGAAGTACTATCCACCACGTCTAGCATCGCTTCCCAATGATCAGCTTCGTACACATGCAGGGTAACCACTGGACCAAACAATTCTTCGCACATGGTTACGTATTTAGGGTCTGTAGTTTCTATCACCGTAGGCTCAATAAACCAACCTTTCGATTTGTCGTATCCGCCGCCGGCAAGGATGCTTGCAGTACCATTGCTGTTTTGTACATCATCAATATAGCTGGACAATTTATCAAAAGATTTTTCATCGATAACCGCGTTCACAAAATTGGTGAAATCATCTACTGGACCCATTTTCAGGGTTTTCATTTCGGCTACCAATTTGGTTTTTACTTCATCAGCAAGGTTGCTAGGGATGTATACCCGCGAAGTGGCTGAGCATTTTTGACCTTGGTATTCAAATGCGCCCCGAACGATATTGGCCACTACTGAATCTACATTGGCAGCGGGGTGTGCGAAGATGAAATCTTTACCACCAGTTTCGCCTACAATGCGTGGATAGGTTTTGTATTTGCTGATATTTTCACCAATGGTTTTCCAAATACTCTGAAATACTCCAGTAGAACCTGTAAAGTGAATTCCAGTAAAGTCGGGGTGTTTGAAACAAACATCAGCAATAGTTGCTCCCGATGGGTAAATCAAATTTATAACACCTGCTGGCAAACCTGCTTCTATCAAAATATCCATAAACAAAGAAGCAGCCAAAACTTGGGTATTTGCGGGTTTCCATACTACCACATTACCGCACATGGCTGGAGCAGTGGGCAAGTTGCCGCCGATTGCTGTAAAATTGAATGGTGTGATGGCTACCACAAAACCTTCGAGCGGACGATACTCTAAACGGTTATTGAAGCCTTGCGGCGAGATGGGTTGCTCATTGTAGATTTTTGAAAGGAAATGAACATTGAAGCGCAAGAAATCAATCAACTCACAAGCGCTATCAATCTCGGCCTGAAAAGCATTTTTGCTTTGTCCCAACATTGTTGCGGCATTCATTTTGAAACGATATTTGGTAGCCAACAATTCTGCTGCTTTCATAAAGATTGCGGCACGATGTTCCCAAGGTGTATTGGCCCAAGCTTCACGAGCAGCAAGTGCTGAGGCAATGGCATCATTGATATGTGTTGTATCGCTTACATGAAATTGACCAATCAAATGAGCTGTTTCGTGCGGTGGGCGCAGTTCTGTTTGCTTATTACTGCGCACTTCTTTACCACCGATATACATAGGAATATCGTGGGTTGTGCTCTTCAATTCTTTAAGAGCTGCTTGTAAAGCCTTACGTTCGTTACTGCCTGGCGCATAAGCCAATACGGGTTCGTTGACCGGTTGGTGAAAATGAAAATGTCCGTTATGCATATTAATAGATCTGTGTTTTTTATACTTTCGAATGAAATGCAAATGTAATTCGGCAATTCGATAATTAGATGGCTATCGAAGCAGTTAATTGATCATTTTAGCATTTTGAATTTTTTAGCTAGAAATCAACGCTTCAACCTTTAACTTTTTATCATAAATTTGATTATCTAAATATTGTCCCATGAGATATTTTTTTATCGCACTTAGCTTATCGTTGCTTGCAAATACCCACTCTGTGCTGTCGCAAAGTACGAGTACACAAAAGCCTTTTGTTATCCAAAAATCGGCAACAGTGCAGTTTTCCGAAATAGCAACAGATTGGAATCCGGTATTACAACATATTGAAACGCCAAAGCCTGATGGCAACAAAAGCCAACTGCAAAAAATAAAAGATAGCCTTGCACAAGTGTACCCTCGTAAGTCCGAATTCAAAACACCGGAAACGCTACCAAACAAAGAAGCTAAAAAAGGCAACACACATAAAAAAACAGCTACACTCACCGAGCCCTTTATTGGGAGAGGCTTTCAAGGCAATATTTTTAGCGGTGGCACACCCAATGACAATGATATTGCTGTGTCGAATGGCAACAAACTCATTTCGGTTCAAAACTCTACCATCTACACTTGCGATGCCAATAACTACCCTACCACCAACAGTTGGCAATCCTTGAGTGCTTTTAGTTATAAGCTAGGCAATCCGCATTCCAAATATGACCCCAAAACCATTTACGACCCCATTAGCGATAAATTCATCATTATTTTTTTAAACGGATATACCGATAGCACAAGCAGTATTACTGTGGCTTTTTCTAATACCAACGACCCTCGCGGATCTTGGAGTCAATATGAGCTACCCGGCAATCCTTTAAACAATGGTTTATGGACAGACTACCCTATGCTTGCACTAACCGAAAAAGAACTATTTATTACCGTCAACCTTCTTTATCCAGATTCTAGCTGGCAAACAGGTTTCAACGAAACACTTATTTGGCAGGTCAATAAAAACAGTGGCTATAATGGGCTTTCACTGAATACGCTTTTGCATCATAATATCAAATTTGGTGGTCGCCCTATTCGCAACCTTTGTCCCGTAAAAGGGGGTTCTACCATTTATGGACCCGATATTTATTTCTTGTCTGACCGTAACCTTGATGCCCAAAACGACACGGTATTTTTGGTACACCTTACCGACACAATTGGCGCTCCTGGCCAAGCAATTAACGTACAAGCGCTCCGTGCTCCAATCGCCTATTTTACCCCACCTAATGCGCTACAACCTGGCCCTTCGGGCAATGAAACCCTAGCCACTAATGATGCTCGGATCTTGGGCGCATTTATCGAAAACGATAAAATTCAATACGTACACAACACCCTCGATACCGCCACGGGAAATGCGGCCATTTATCATGGCATTATCCATAATGTTAGCAGCAGCCCTACTATATCAGGGAAGATCCTTGCCGAAAGCAAATTAGAATATGGCTATCCAAATATCTCTTATTCGGGTACAGGGGCCAGCAATAACAATGCAATCATTAGTTTTGACCATGCAGCCAAAACAGTATTCCCTGGTGTATCGGCCTTACTGAGTGATGGTTTAGGCAGTTATTCGCCACTCACTTCTGTAAAATTGGGGGCCGACTATTTGCGCGTATTGGGCGGAAAAGAACGTTGGGGTGATTACTCGGGCTCGCAACGCAAATACAATCAGCCTGGAAGAGTTTGGGTGAATGGATTGTATGCTAATAGTAGCAAACAAAACATTACTTGGATAGCAGAGTTATCCGAAAATTCTTTGGCCAGTATTAGCGACAACACTGGTACCAAAGCTAACTCCTTAAGCATATACCCCAATCCGACCACCGAAACAATGAATGTGCAGCTATGCTTAGAAAAAGCAGACTACCTTCAGATTCAAATTTTTGACGTCCAAGGCAAACTCATTCATGTACTCTTACGCGAAAGGGTAAAAGCGGGTAAAAATACTTTCAGTTTTTCTACTAGCCCACTTGCTGCTGGTAATTACATCCTCAAGGTTAATTCGGCCCATCAAGAGCTATTGGTGCAGCAATTTCAAAAACAATAGAATTTATAGCCCATTGATGGTTTTGCCCCTCAGAGCAACAATGGAAGAGAGGCGTATTTAGTGGGGCTCGCTGCGCGAGCCCCACTAAATACGAGACAAACATGCGCGCTTAATGAGCCACTTCAAGCAAAAATCATTAACCCTAAGCGGTATACTTAGTCTAGACTCCGCATAAAAATGGGAAGGAATAACAACAAAAAAGATCATTGCCGATAAACAAAAAACCCTTCTCCATATTGGAGAAGGGTTTTTGCATTGTGTATATTTACTCTGTGTACTATTTAAACTGAGGGATCAAGCTATTCACCAAAGCAGTCATTTTTGCTAAACCTTCTTCTGGCAAATTACCTTTCTTAAATTCAGCAAGAATATCGGCATGCTTGATTTCCATTTCGCGGATAAATGTTTCTTCAAATGCTTTTACATTCTTAACAGGAATCTCACGGATAAGGTTGTTGGTACCGATATAAATCATAGCCACTTGTTTTTCTACGCTGTAAGGTGAAAACTGTGGTTGTTTCAATATCTCCAAGTTACGCGCACCTTTATCAATTACGTTTTTAGTAGCCGCATCAAGGTCACCACCAAATTTAGAGAAGGCTTCCATCTCACGGAAAAGCGCTTGGTCTAATTTCAAAGTACCCGATACTTTTTTCATCGACTTGATTTGTGCATTACCACCCACACGACTTACAGAAATACCTACGTTGATGGCTGGACGAATACCAGACAAGAACAAGTTGGTTTCCAAGAAGATTTGACCATCAGTAATCGAAATTACGTTGGTTGGGATATAAGCAGATACGTCAGCAGCTTGCGTTTCAATAATGGGCAAGGCCGTTAAAGAACCACCACCTTTTACCAAATGCTTAATGCTTTCTGGCAAATCGTTCATCGTTTTAGCAATCTCATCGTTGTTGATTACTTTGGCAGCACGCTCCAATAAACGACTATGCAAATAGAATACGTCACCAGGATAAGCCTCACGTCCTGGAGGACGACGAAGCAACAAAGACACCTCACGGTAAGCTACCGCTTGTTTAGAAAGATCATCATAAACAACCAATGCAGGACGACCGCTATCGCGGAAGAACTCACCAATCGCCGCACCAGCAAATGGCGCATAGAACTGAAGTGGAGCGGGATCAGAAGCAGAAGCCAAAACTACTGTAGTATAGGGCATTGCACCATTTTCTTCCAAAGTTTTAATAACACCCGCAACAGTAGATGCTTTTTGACCAATGGCTACATAAATACAATATACGGGTTTGCCCGCATCGTAAAATTCTTTTTGGTTGATAATGGTATCCACACAGATAGCTGTTTTACCAGTCTGACGGTCACCAATTACCAATTCACGTTGTCCACGACCAATCGGGATCATCGCATCGATGGCTTTGATACCAGTTTGTAAGGGCTCTTTTACGGGCTCACGAAACAATACACCTGGCGCTTTACGCTCCAAAGGCATTTCGTACAAGTCACCAGCCAATGGACCTTTACCATCAATTGGCTCGCCCAAAGTATTCACTACACGACCCAGCATGCTTTCCCCTACTTTAATAGAGGCAATCATACCTGTACGTTTTACTTTGCTACCTTCTTTGATACCAGCACTTTCACCCATCAATACCACACCCACATTATCTTCTTCAAGATTCAAGGCGATGGCACGAACACCATTCTCAAATTCAACAAGTTCTCCTTGGCGCACACTGTTAAGGCCATACACCAATGCGATACCATCACCCACTTGGAGCACAGTACCTACTTCTTCAAGATTAGCAGACTCATTAAAGTTGCTGAGCTGCTGGCGTAGTATTGCCGATATTTCATCGGGTTTTATGTCAACCATTTTGTATAAAAATTAAAAAGAGTAAAATTAAAATTGATTATTAAAATTGATTTTTTGCAGAAATTATACTTGAGCTACGTACAAGTTTTTGCTAAATTGCTTTTTGATATCATTCAAATCGCGCGCAATACTTGCATCCATTTGTTTGTCGCCCATATCCAATACAAAACCACCCAATAATGAGGCATCTACTGCCGTTTCGATATGAATGGTACTACCTGCGTAAAGTGTAGCAAGTTTGTTCTGTAATGTTGTAACGACACTTTCTTCTACAGGTGCGGCAGTAGTCAATTTGACCATACGCATCTTTTTATTAAAACGATATTGGGTAATAAAGGCAATCGCTATTTCGTCAATATTATGCTCACGACCTTTATTAATCAATAGCTTAATAAAAGACAGTGTAAGCGTAGATAATTTGCTCGCAAAAATGGCTTCTACTATGGTCGTTTTCTTATCGGCCTTAATAATGGGACTGCGCATCAGGGCTACAAAATCACTATTTTGCTTACAAACAGTATCGATTAACTGTATGTCTTTAAGGATTTCTTCAAGGCTATTTTGTTCAACAGCAATGTCGATGAGTGATTTAGCGTAGCGACCAGCAAGACGAGGATTAAGCATAATTGATGTAGCGATTTGAAAATTTGAAAATGTGAAAATGTTGTTGCACTTCCAATGATCAAAAAATATTAGTTAAGACTTACTTCTTCAGCAAGCATTTTAGCATAGTTGCTTTGCTCGGCATCTGAAGATAAATTTTTGCGCAATAATTTTTCAGCTACAGAAAGAGCCAATGAAGCTACTTCATTTTTCACCTCTGTCATAGCTGCCATTTTCATATGATCTATTTGCACACGAGCTTCAGTAATGATTTTAGAAGCTTCGTTTTTAGCTTGATCTTTTGCCTCGTTGACTATTTTATCTTTCAACTCTTTTGCCTCGTTGAGCATTTGTGTGCGCTCTTCGCGTGCTTGAACCATTAGCTTTTGGTGTTCAGACTGCATAGTAGCCATTTCAGCTTTAATGCGTTCTGCCGAAGCGATTGAATCTGCAATACCTTTTTCACGCTCACCAAGAGACGCAAGTATCGGACCCCAAGCATATTTTCTTAAAATCAAAAAAACAGCAATAAACGCAATCAGCGTCCATACAAATAATCCTAAATCGGGTTGGAGCAATTCCATAAAATTGAATCTTTTTTGTGGGAATAATGTTTAATTCTATAATAGCTCAGTAAGTCAATACTGAAAAAAAGTCTTTTTAAAGAACTGCATTTTCGGCCCTTTGCGTCCAATGCAGTTCAATGTTTTGTTTTGTTGTTGTTTATTTCAAAACAGCCAACAAACCTGCGATAACACCGAAAAGTGCCACACCTTCTACGAAGGCTGCAGTCAAGATCATAGCAGAGCGGATGTCGCCAGCAGCTTCTGGTTGGCGCGCGATTGACTCAACTGCACCTTTACCAATTTGACCGATACCAACACCTGCAGCTAATGCAGCGATACCAGCACCTACTGCGCCAAGACCTGCGGCGCTACCATCTAACAAGATTGTGTTTAAGATAGACATATATATAAGGGGATTTAAAAAACTAAGCTATAACTTCATTTTCGTGATGATGATGTGCCTCTTCGTGTCCATGGTGTCCTTCGTCTACTGCTTGACCAATAAACACAGCGGTCAATGTAGTAAAGATGAACGCCTGAATAGCACCAACCAACAATTCCAAAAAGAACATAAATATTGAAAAGCCAACCGATACGGGAGAGAAACCCCAACCTGCCACGGGAGACATTGCACCAAAAATAAAGATCATACAAACAATACTGAGGATAATAATGTGACCAGCAAGGATGTTTGCGAAAAGACGAATGGTTAATGCTACGGGTTTGATAAACAAAGAAATAATCTCAATAGGCACTAATAATAATTTAATACCGAAAGGCACTCCGGGAGGATTCAATAGGTGACCCCAAAAATGACCATTAGCACGAACAATCATTACAATAAAAGTAATTAAGGCCAAACAAGCAGTTACAGCAATATTACCTGTAAAGTTGGCACCTCCAGGGATAAGTCCTAATAAATTATTAATCCAAATAAAGAAAAAGAAAGTAAGCAAAATAGGCATAAAGCGATGTGCTTTGTGACCAAGATTGGGGACTGCTACTTCATCACGAACGAAGGTAATTACTGGCTCCAATGCATTTTGAAAACCACTTGGTGCTACCCCTGAACCATTTTGTTTGTATTTCTTCGCAACACTCAACATAATCCATAATAAAAGAACTACAGAAATCAACATCGACAAGACGTTCTTAGTGATCGAAAAATCATACAAGGGAGAACCATCAACGCTTACAATAGCACCACCCTTCATCTTCTCTACCTCAATTGGATCTTTTCCTAAAGCAATTTGCTCGGCTTTGTAGTGATCATCAACCAAAATATATTGACCATCTACCACTTCGCGGTGTCCTTCGTGTCCAAATTTTGAAGAAGAAAAAACAGATAAGCCATTTGAAGGGCTATACAAAATAACAGGCAATGGAGCGGTAACGTGGGTATGACCAATCGTCATAAAATGCCATTCATGAGCATCTCCTACGTGGTCGAAAATTATTTTTTTGATATTTAATGGTTCTTTAGCAGTTTCTGCTTCGTGAGTCGCTTCTGCTGGAGCAAGATGCTCCTCTTGAGCAGATGCATTAAAAGATGCTACAAAAAGCGTAAAAACCAATACCAATAAGGAGAACAGACGATTCATAAGCAATAAAATGACCCTAAAATTTGTGCAAAGATACTTGATTTCATTTCAAAACAACAAGCAAGCATCTTTTTTTTTCAACAGACCAAAACTTTATTGTTGAAAACAATGCGGACTGCCCTAAGTACATGATTTATACAAGCAAACGACACAAAAAAGCCTCGTAAAATGTACGAGGCTTATACTGTTAATCTTATTTAATTTTAGAATTTTGGACATCCTGTAACAAAACGCTGTGCTGGATCTGCTTTGTTGATGGCACCATTGAAAATCAAAGATATTTCCATTGCACCATTACCATTTGTTGCTGGAGAGAATCCAGATAGGTTTGCGTCATAACTAAAGCCCAATTGCGCTTTAGACCACTCAAATCCAACATAAGGAACAATGGCATCTCCATAACGATACCAGCTACCTAAATAAAAGATAGATGCTTTTGAAAATTCTTTGTCATAGCCTGGATTCATAATAAAACCAACTGCGCCACCTGCCATTATTGAAGTGTTAGGTCCTTGTACTTGAAACAAGGTGCTAGCATACAAAACAGTACGATCATTCATATCAAACTGAGTACCGCCATAAGCTGCAAATCTTTGGTACAATTTATGATTGCCACCCAAGAAAGTTTCAACTGGACGAGTAATATGATATAAAGATGCACCACCAAATACAGTTGCATGCTCACTCACTCTGCCGCTATAGATTAAACCAGCAGCAAAATCAGGGTAAGTCAAGTCATTTCCCAATTTATCAGCAGTTGTTCCCACTTTGAAGGTTTGGTCACGAGGATCATATTCATCTTCAAATCTTAAGTTTTGCTGTTGCAAACCTTTTTGAACCAAGGTTGCTTGCAAACCAAAAGAAATGCTATGTTGCTTATCCACACCGAAGGCTTTGTGGTATGCACCAGAAAGGCCAATTGTAATATTTTGCAAAGCTGCAGTACCGGCTCTGTCGTATAAGGCTAGTACACCAAAACCAAGATAGTCTCCATTAGCAAATTGACCGCGCATAGAAGCCATATCATAGGATATAGTACCGGTTGTGTAAGGTGTATTGTTAACTGAACTCCACTGGTTACGATAATTTGCAGCCAAACGATAATCGGACTGTGTTAAACCTGTAAGCCCAGGATTGAGTGTCATGGGTGAGGTAAAATACTGCGAGAAATGCACGTCTTGTGCGTCTGAAGTATTTGAAAGTGCTAAAAATGCACCCAAACAGAATAGTAATTTCTTCATCTTGTTTTGGGGGTTTATTATTCCTACTGTTAAACTTTAATATTCTTATTGCTTGGCAAGATAGCTAAATATTGATTTTTTGCAAAAGTTTTTCAATATTTTTTTAACAATACTATAAGCCAAGAACATCTTTCATTGTAAATACCCCTTTTTTACCCATCAAAAATTCTGCTGCTACTAGCGCCCCAAGGGCAAAACCATCTCTATTGTGTGCGGTGTGGGTCAATTCAATATCATCGATAGCAGAACTGTATTTAACCGAATGCGTTCCAGGCACTTCGTCTATACGATGTGCAAGAATAGACAGCTCGTTTGGCGCAAATGGTTGGCTTATTGACCAAGTTTTTTTTCGGTCCAATTGCTCCAAAATCCTTTCGGCAATGGTAATGGCCGTGCCACTGGGTGCATCTTTTTTATGGATATGGTGGGTTTCTTCAATGCTCACTTCGTAATGTGGATATTGGTTCATCATCTGAGCCAATAATCTATTGATTTCAAAAAAGATAGTAACACCAATACTGAAGTTTGAAGATTGAAGCATGGCTGTATTGTTTTCTAAGCAAATATTATATGCTGCTTCCAACTTTTCATTCCAACCTGTAGAGCCGCATACAACAGGCGTCCCGGCCATTAAACATTTGCAAACATTATCAAAAGCAGCATCAGGTTTAGTGAACTCTATCACCACATCGGCAAGAGCCAAATGATCCTTATTCAGATCGCCAAGGTTGCTACTAGTGATGCGCAGCACCACTTCGTGACCACGCTCAACAGCAATACGCTCGATAGTTTTACCCATTTTGCCATAACCTACTAATGCTATTTTCATAATTTTTTACTTAAATATAAGTGCCAAAATAGTAAAGATTGCAAAGCATATACTTGCAATACTATTGGTGTTGATAAAGGCAATATTTACACGGCTAAGATCGTCGGGTTTCACTAATCGATGCTGATAAATAAGCATAGAAATATAGACAGAAGCACCTATCCAATACAGAAAATTGAAATGACCATAAATCCCTGCACATATAACCAATGCCCCCGAACCAAGGTGCAAAAAACGAGAGACCATTAAGGCCTTTTTTGCACCTAAAATGGCGGGTATCGAATATAACTGTTGGCTTCGGTCGAAGGCCTCATCTTGAAGGGCATATATGATATCAAAGCCTGAAACCCAAGTGAGTACTAATAAGGAAAAGAAAATCGGCAAGACAGCAAAAGATCCGGTAACACTTAGGTAAGCGCCAATGGGTGCGAGACTTAAACCCAAGCCCAACACTAAATGACACAATGCCGTAAAGCGCTTAGTATAACTGTAAAACAACACTACAAACAAGGCCACAAAAGACAGAGCAAAGCAGAGTGGATTGATCAACCAAGTTGTTGCTACAAATAATATACTGCTTACGATAACAAATGCCAAAGCTGGATTAGCCCCAATAACACCAGCCGGAATTTCTCTATTAGCGGTTCGTGGATTCAAGCTATCAAAACGCCTATCGATCCATCTATTGAAACCCATTGCTGCACTTCGAGCAAAGACCATACACAAGAGCATGAGCCCCAAAAGTTTGGGCTCAAAGCTGTATCCATCTTTGAATATTGCAAGGCAAAAACCTATAAAGGCAAAGGGTAAGGCAAATACGGTGTGGCTAAATTTAATCAGCGACAAGTAGTTGGCTACCTTTTGAAAAACAGGACGGTTTATTGTTTGCGACAAGAAAATTAAGATTAAAATATACCTGCAAAAGCATTCAAAATAGCACGCCCATCTATATTGTTGAGCTCTTTGCTACAAGCGCGTTCGGGGTGCGGCATCATGCCAAACACATTTTTGCCTGCATTGCAAATACCCGCAATATTATCCATCGCGCCATTAGGGTTAGCATCAATATGCACTTCACCCTTTTCGTTGGCGTAGCGGAAAATAATTTGATCGTTATCTTTCAATTGTTGCATCGTGGCAGCATCGGCATAATAACGGCCTTCACCATGTGCAATAGGAATTTGGAGTGTTCTTCCTTGTACCGATTTACTAATGATATTCGCGCCCAATTCGTTTTTGATATACACGTTTTTACATGCGAATTTCTGATGATCATTTTGCAATAAGGCACCAGGCAACAAACCTGATTCGCACAATATCTGAAAACCATTACATACACCCAATACTTTACCCCCCGCATTTGCAAAATTGATTACTTGCTCCATCATGGGGCTAAAACGCGCCAATGCACCACAACGAAGATAATCGCCATAAGAAAAACCACCTGGCAATACGATACAATCGTCTGTATCAAACATACTCAAGTCGCGGTCTTTATGCCACAACATCACGGTTTCTTGTCCCAAATCATCGCGCAAAGCGTTGTACATATCACGGTCACAATTGGACCCAGGAAAAACTATAACTCCGAATTTCATTTCTTAAAAAATAAAACTTTTTATGAGGGTAAAAATATTTGGCAAAATAACACCAAAGCGAGCGCAAAATAAAAGCTAATTGTATTCATTTTTTTACTTTGCTCGTTTAAAAAGGCATGCGACAGTATCAAACTCAATGCTGGCAAGCATATGGAGGCAACGGCTATTACATGATAATCACTAAAAACAGCTATAAAAAAAGACACAATCATTAAAAAGGTAATGGATATCCAGCAGCGACGAATATAAATCGGGGCTTTGGGCAATTGTGTTTGCATATTAAACAAGGCCAAAAACATCCATATAATGAGCCCTACCACCAAGCCCAAAAAGTAGTAGGCCGAACTCACTTGGCGTGGCAATGAAATCCCCAATTGTGGCCATTGTCCCATCAAATACAGCTTGTCTGTACAAAACAAAATAACCAACAAAAAATACAATGGCATAAACAATCCCGCCAATACAATCATCCATTCTTTAAAGACAAAAGGACGCAATAGCGCTACAGCAAATAAGGAAAAGAGTACCAGAAACACAGCACTAAAATGCAGTATGGCTGCCAGCATTACCCAAAAACCAATGTTGAATAATTCCTTACTCACTTTTTGCGCATTTTTTAATTGCAACAACTCCCGCAAAGTGAGTATCACTAAAAAATTAACGACTAAAAGTGGGCTAAAACTACTTAATGATGGATTTAATGAAGAAAGCGCTACAAAACTAAAGGAGACGATATAGGTATTGTGCAAAAACAATTTGTGTTGCGCCACAATACTATTGAGCCAAATGGCTTGGATGCTGATGAGTATTACCGAAAAAATACTAAAGGCCAATGCAGATTTACCCAATAAAAAAGACAAAAACCACAATAGCCAGGCATAGCCAAATTGACCTTCAGTAGCCATAGGCAAACTAGCATGCATCATTCCTTGAAGATGCAGCAAAATCGCGAAAACAAAAATGAGGATAGCCGTATAAGGGCTATTGTTACGAACTATGGATAACACTTATAAAATTTGTGCTAAAGTACAATTTTCGCAAAGCATAATTGCTTTTTTCGTAAACAAGGCACCACTATCTCTCGGGCATCGACCTGCTTGCCCAATCGCGGCAACCAATCAGGGTCATCATTATTACCAGCATCTAAATAGCCAATATGCATACTGCCATCAGCACTAACAGAGGATAATTGTATTCGAGAACGCTTACTGTTAAAATCATTGAACAAAAAGCCCAAACCACCGCCAGTATTCATTATACTATAGGATGAAAACATACCGCCATCTTCTTGCGAATATTGCTCTTTGCGCAAAAACTTATGCCATTCTTTGTGGTAATCTGCACTGTAAGAAAGCAGCAAAACATCATTGTAATGATATTCGCGAACCGATTGGGCCATCATTGGCATATAATAAAAGGAATAAAAACCTATGCCGGGCATAAAATTGCTTTGCGTAGTAATGTACTGCTCTTCGGCGGCTACTACAAAACCTCCATCATTTTTAATAATGAGCTGGTTGATTTTAAACTCATTAAGGGCCCGAGCTCTTTTCTTGGGCGATGCTTCCCCGCGCATTTCATCATCGAAAGACATAAATTGAGGAGCCGAAAACGTATGACTATTGAGGTCAAAAGTTGCTGCTGCGACACCTTCATTGTTTCCATTTCTTTGGGTAGAAAAAAAAGAGGCAAAATGAATTTTTCCGTTTTTATGATCCAATTTCTGAAAAGGAAATTCTAAAAAATTAGTAGCGATATCTAAGCTAGATTTTTTAAACACGCTTTCGCTTTTACTGATGCTAAGGATACTGTATTCATCAGAAAAATTGCGATTGCCCATAACCGTATATACGGGCAAATAAAATGTACCCGAATCGCTCATCAAGCCATCACTATGCGCAATCACCTCGCGAGCTTTGTACTTGTATTTTATTTTTTTGGCCACTTTCATAGTGCTGGCATCTATCCAATAACCCGTAAAATCTAATGTTTTGTTTTTATTCTCCGCACTATAGACCATAATATGCTGGCGATTGTCAGACACTGCCGAAGCGAAAAAATCATTGTTGTTGGTGCCAAAAAAACTGGTTCTTTTCTCCTCCACTTTTAAGGGATTTTTTTGCAACAAGCCCTTATCGTTGAGCAGCGCTGCATATTGTGTAATGCGGGTCCCTTCTTGACTTTGGTACAACACCATCATTCTATCAGCAAAGAGGATAAAGCGCACATTGTATATTTTTTCAGGAAAAAAATCAAGAATTACTGTGGCTGTTTTATCCATATTCTCGTTGTAGGCATCCAAAAAACATTCTTTACCATAGCTTCGAAAAGTATAGAGTGTGCCATTGATTTTGCCCACAATAGAGAGGTTACTATTGCGGACATCATAGGGTGCATACTCAGTAAATATTATTTTTTGGGCCAGTAGATTTTGAGGCCAAAAACTAAAAGTCAAAAATAAGGCGACCAATATGGTTTTCATAAATGTAGGCTTATTGTTTAGTGCTGTCTTGTGTAATTGTGCTGTTTTCTTTGACAGCTAAGATGGTATCTTGTGGTGGCAAAACATCTAAGGGAGTGGCTGCTGCATTGGATTTTGTGGCTGCTAAAATCGAGTCGGTTTTTACTTTTACCTCAATACTCATTCTATCGCGCAAAAATTCTTTTTCTTCTTCTTGCAACAATTTTTGCTGAGCTTTCACAATCGAATCTACCTTAGCGATTTGTTGCGCATGGGTAAGCACACTTACTTTTTCGTTGGCACAAGCACTAAGTGTGAGCAGCAAAATGATCATCCATTTGTACATTTCTTTTATTGCTTTTGTCGTCACTAACAAAGATAGGCCGCTTATCAAAAACTGCTTGTTAAATTTATGGCCAATATATCATCTTTTTTTCAAGAAAAGATTTTGTAACTTTTTGATGATTCACTTTTGATACTACCTATAAGCATTGCTTGCAGCTTGTGCTGAACCTAGCCGAAGTATATTGTAAAGACGAGTAAGATTCTTGAGTCACTATACTTCATTCCCAATTAAAGGCAGTATAAAACTGCCGTTGAGGATTTTGTAATTATCAACGAACAACTATGCTGAAAAAAAGAAAATATTGATACCATTAATGAAAAAAGGCATACGCAATCAGTATGGCTGCGGCAAAACCAGCGAGGTCGGCAATAAGCCCACACACCAGTGCGTGACGAGAATTTTTGATATCCACAGAGCCAAAATATACTGCTAAAACATAAAAAGTTGTTTCGGTAGTGCCTTGTATAATGGCTGCTAATTTCCCTTGGAAAGAATCAACACCGTATTGGTTAATCACATCCACCATTAAGCCTCGTGCGCCACTGCCGCTCAGGGGTTTCATAAGCCCAATGGGTATAACGGGCACAAAATCAGTATTAGCGCCGCAAGCTGCTACAATCGTGGCAATGCCATCTACAATGTATTGCATACAACCCGAGGTACGAAACACGCTAATGGCCAACAACATAGCTATAAGATAAGGCACAATGCGTATGGCCGTTGCAAAGCCTTCTTTGGCACCTTCGATAAAATTGTCGTAGACATTTTGCTTACGCACCGTGCCTGCTACTATAAACAAAATAACGATAAACAAGATAAAACCACTGCCAATAGAGCCTATTCGCTTACCCATCTCGTCGGGTGGCAGCGAGGAAACCATATGGTAAATGCCCAAAATGAGTGCTGCGAATCCGCCCACAAATAGCAATACAGGCAACTTAAACAAATTGATTTTTTGAAAAATAGCCACCATAATCATACCCGTAATAAACGCTACAAATGTAGCCACCAATGTGGGCAGAAAAATATCAGCTGCATTAAAATTGACGAGCCCTTGTTTGATGGCTAGCGATTGCCTCATGGCTATGACCGATGTGGGTATGAGTGTGACGCCAGCAGTATTCAGTACCAAAAACATGATTTGCGCATCACTAGCTGTTTCTTTATTGGGGTTAATGCTTTGTAAATCCTTCATGGCATTAAGACCTAATGGCGTAGCAGCATTATCAAGTCCCAACATATTGGCCGAAAAATTCATGGTCATACTGCCATAAGCTGGATGATCTTTGGGTACACCTTTGAATAAGGTGCGAAAAAAAGGCGCTACCCCTTTGGCAAAAAGATTGATGAGTCCTGCCTTTTCGCCAATCTTCATAATGCCCAACCATAGCGACATTACACCCGTAAGTCCAATAGAAATTTCAAATCCCGTCTTTGAACTGTCAAACAAATTATTGAGCATCGTGCCAAACATTTCGGTGTCGCCCAAAAAAATGGCTTTGTAGCTAGCTACCAAAAAGCCTATCAAGAAAAAGGAAATCCAAATATAATTGAGCGTCATCGGCCAGAAAGATTAAGGTATAAAACTAAAAATTAATTGTGGAAATAGGCATTTTTACATCGTGGTAAAATAACAATTGCCAATTTTCGGCACGTCCTTGTAGGGCATATTGCTCGCGGAGTTCCATTGCTTTGCGCCCATCAAAATCGTATTTGGCCATGTATTTTGTTTTGATTTGCTTGTATTGAGGGGCTTCATCTCCACCAAAAAAAATCTTTTGCCCATCTGAATCTATCAAGAAAACAATATGCTGCGGACTATGGCCACCCGAATGTGTAAAATGAATATAGCCATCAATATCGCCCGCTTCGCCATCGAGCCATTGAATATTTTCGAGACCCAATAAATGTTCTACATCTTGCGGAACATAGGACGGCGCGCCTTTGGCAAGAGCAAAGGTAGCTTCGGGCCGATAAACATAGTATTGTGCTTGGGGAAATGTAGCGAAAACCTTGCCATGTCCATCTTCATGCGTTGCACCACCAATATGGTCTTTATGCAAATGACTCAGCAGCACTTTAGTGACATCTTCGGGTTCATAACCCAACTTGCGTATGTTGGTATGAATTTGTAATTCGCCTTCCTTATTACTAAATCCTAAACCTGTATCCAATATAATAAGGTCTTTACCTGTATCAATTAGAAATGGCTGAATCTCTACCAATAAAGAACCCGTTGATCTTTGTTCCAACACATCTATTTGCTCATCAAAAGGGATAAATTTTTTATCGTGCCCAATCGTAAAAGTGCCTTCGGACAAGGGATAAATTTGCGTCATTAATATAAAATTAGTCTTGTAGTTTGGGTTAGTCTTGTGGCAATTCTATCTCATAGATTTTACCTGGCCTTGCAGGCAAACTGCGTGCACGTAACCAAGGATTCATTACTTTAAGCACTTTGTAGCTACTACCATTTGCCTCGGCAAATGCAGCCAAATTACTGATAGCTGTATCCACTCTGATTGTTTTAGTTTTTAATGGTTGGTATACGTCTTGCGCACGCAACATATAACCCCATTCTGGAGCTGTGCTAATGAGGTTTTTAAAAGCCAAAATTCGATAAATATATCTGTTGGTCTCTTCGGGCAGAGCAATATCATAGTAATTATTACTGCCTTGAAATGTAGCATGACCATTATAGCCACCCATACCACAGTTATACGATGCGGCGGCAGCAGTCCAAGTACCAAATTTTTTATAGGCTTGAACAAAATATTTGCAGGCAGCTTGCGTGGCTAACTTTAAATTATACCGCTCATCTACTTCATTAGTGGTTTCGAGGCCGTAAGATGGAGCTGTATCGTTCATAAATTGCCAATAACCCTGTGCACCCGCTTTGGAGGTTAAGTTTTGCAGATTACTTTCGGCTACACAGAGGTATTTAAAATCGTCGGGGATACCATAAGCTTTTAGCTCTTTTTCGATAATAGGAAATTGACGGTAGGTCAATTTCAAAATATACATGAGCGAACCATGCATGTAATAATTGGTCAGTAATTCTCGGTCATAGCGTTCCCTTACTTCCCACCTATCCAATGGAACCTCTTCTCCGGCAAATGAAGCCTTTTTGGGCAATTCGGGAGCATACCATTTATATTGCAAACGCCCATCTGGTTTTACATCAACACTTTCTTGTTCCTGATCGATGGTGTTAAATGCGATTAAGGACACAGTGGCAGCACCAATAAGCAGGCCCGCTATCAAATATTTTAGGGCTATTCTATTCATCATTCATCTATTTAATTGCTGCACTTTTTTAAAAAAATGAAGTTAGTATTTTGTATCGAATAGATTTGCGTGGAATCCATTCTTTTTCAAAAAAAAAGAGACCGACACCATGTTGGGTCGGTCTCTTTCTAATAAATTATTTTTAGTTCATTTTATCGAATCAAGGTAACATCACCTTTCATTTCATAAAACACACCATCAAGGCATCTGTATTTAATATAATACTGGTAAACACCCATGTCCTGTGCTCTTCCAGCAAAAGTACCATCCCAACCTTCGGCATCCGTATCCGCTGTTTCATAGACCACTTGTCCCCATCTATTTACAATTCTAAAAGTAGTGATTTCTTGACGACCATCTCTCATCGGACGGAAGACATCATTTCTTCTATCACCATTAGGTGTAAATGCATTAGGGAAAGCCATATCGCAGCAAGATTCAGCGTTGATAAACACACTATCAGCGGATTTACATCCATATTCACTGGTTACATCTACACGTACAAAACCAGGTAGATTCATTCTATCAGAGGCAATATGATTGGTGTCTACATCAAAATAATATTGAGGTGACCATATGTACTTGTAGGTAGAATCTTTGTAAGCTGTGAAAACTAGTGTATCTCTTGAGCAAATTTTGCCCGCAACAATGTTCGTATCTCTTCCGTAATTGGTTACTTTATTGTAAGAAAGTATTTTGGCATAAGGACGATCTCTTACCGTAATCTCTTGGTTAATTTCTAGAGAAGGGCAAGAACGATGATACACTACAAGGCGCATCAGTTTAGAACCTGGCGTAGACCATTTAACACCGTAAGGACCACCATTTTCCGTTTCATTGGTCAATTCACCACCATCCCAATTCCAAACATATTTTTCAATATAAGGAGTGGCAGTATCCATAGTGATTGTCACTGGTACATTGATACAAGCATTTAAAACCGAATCAATTTTTGCAGTAGGTGCACGTCTTACTGTAATGGTATCATTAATTTTAGAAGTCGCACATTTACCATTATTGACATAAAGACTTACGATTCTATCTCCCCAATTATTAAATCTTAACGTAACGGGGCCTTGTCCTCCGCCACTTTCAATAGTTGCATCTGTAGAGAACCATTTATACTCATAAGTGCTTGGTGCATTTCCATAATAAATGAAGCTAGCAGTATCATATTGACAAACGAATGGTTTGGTGTGCAAAATAATACCATTGGGTTGTTCGTAAACAATAACCCTTACTCGAGCCCTATCACTTTCACAACCATTGATGGTTTGGGTAACATAATAATCAATACTATCTGGGAAGCCAGTAGGAGGAATTGGACTGATTGTACTCGCAACTCCACCTGCAGAATCTAAGTACCATTTTAAATCATTTCCTTTAGCAGCCAAATCTGGAACTTGCAATTGACAATAAGTAACTGGGGATTTAACTACTGGAGGACCAGGTTTTAATAAAACATTTACAACCACTTTTCCTCTATCACTTACACAGCCATTAATTGTTTGGGTAAGATAATAGGTACCCGTATTGGGTGTATAGGTTGGCATTGTTGGGGCAGTAGTATCACCAAATCCACCAACAGGCACGTTATACCAAAGTACATTTTTACCATCTGTTCTCAATTTGCCATTAGGCTCGTATTGACACATATTGGCGTTAAGAACATTTGGGATAGCTGGTTTTGGATAAACGATTACTTCTACTGCTTGTGGCGAAGAAGTGCGTCCACCAGAAGTAGCGGTTACATAATAAGTACCTGTAAGTGATGGATCAGCATCCACAAAGGTTATTTTAGGCCCTACTCCAGTGAAACCACCTGGACCTGTCCAAGTAAATACCACAGGGGTATCAGCAACACTCGTAACGTTCATTACAACCGAATCGTATTGGCAAACTTTAAGACGACCCGTAACAGTTGGCTTACCAAAATTCAAGATTTTAATCGCATAGTCATGGGTTTCTCCAGCAGCATAGGTACCACAAGGATTAATATCTGATAAAGCACTGGCTTGACCATAAACAATTCTCATTCCTGTAAGACCTTTTTTTGCTGTAACCGGAACTACAAATGCACCATTAGCAATTTGCGGAACAGGCTGAGCTGAAGTGTAGGTATTAGCATAAACCATCTCCTTTTCACCAGAGGGGTTGATGATATCGTATTTTCCATCTTGGTTGTAATCAATAAACACTTTCACTGCTCTTCCTCTAGCCACATTATCACAAGCACCTAATCGCATAGTGATATCATAATCAGTACCGGGTTCCATTTCTATGGCAGGCAAAGCTCTTGCGCCACCAGTATAATCCTCATAAAGACCATCAGAAATAGAGCAAGGGCTAGTGTTATACATTGAACCTACAGCAACCGTAAGAATATCTTCTTTGGTATTGTCTGATGCATTTGAAGCGCAATCGCATTTGTAAGGTGGTGCTTGGGGAACAAAAACATTAGTAGAGGTTGCACTGAAGCCTTTGGCTACGCAACTAACAATACAACGGTAATAGGTAGATTGAGTTTGGTAGGCTTTTTTACTTATCTTAGTTGTAGAAGCAGCGCCCAAATTTGTCCAAGGGCCAGTAGCTGTTGGCGCGCTTTGCCATTGAAAAGAAAGACCAACGGCAAGACTTACACCCGACAAACCCAAAGTTAAACTATCATCATACAAACAAAAATCAGGAGGATTGGGCAGGCTTGCAAAGGCAATACCAGCAGCAGGCATAGCACTACAAGTATCTGCTTTATTGCTGAAATAGGCGTTAGGACGGTTGCTAGGTAAAAAATTTGCTGCGGGAGTAGTAGTAGGCGCCCCTGTATAATCACAGATACCGATACCGGTAGAAGCCAAGTTTGACGTATAGGTACGTGAAGCATTGGTAAAAGTGGGTATCGAATCGGTCGTTCTTGACCATTCTACTTGTGCATTAGCAGAAGCAATACCACTCCAAAAACAAGTACCAATTACGATATTGTCGGTTCCATTCCAATAATAGGGCGTTGAAAACTTAAAAGTATTCATCCCCAATACTGGAAAATAAGCAATGATTGGATCGAATACGACTAGATCAAGGCCTGGTTGCCAAGCTGAAAGCGCACCAGTAGTACCTGATGCTGCACCTGTACCTGAACCAATATAAAATTTAAGATTGGTGTGCAAGAATGTACCGGTAATATTGAGTACTCTAAAACCGATTGAATCAATCCAACCAGGCTTCATGCCTGCTGCTACTAAATCTGAGGCTCGGTAAATATATTGCGCTTTTTGCCCAGAAAAATCATTACCAAAAGGTGTAGGATACTGTGAAGCAGAGTTTGCTGTAATACCTGTTCCTATTTTTATCAATTGTGCAGAGCTGTCCGTAAGGCTACTCAACAGTAAAGCCCCAGCACAAAAGAGTTTTTTGGCGAGTGAAAAATGGCGAAAAGAGGTTTTGATAAATGTTGTATTCATCTTCTGTTGTTTTAAATAAGTGTTACTCAACTATTTTACTCAATAGTTAAAACGCCCTTAAAATTAGGTAGATTTTCTTAAAAAAAGAAATCTCGTTTCAAAACTATTTTTTTATACTACATAATACACTTTAAAATGTGTCCATTTTATTATTGCTTCACAAAAATAGTACTGCAGCGCTTGCTTTCGGTCTGAATTACACAATAATAAACAGCGCTAGGCAAATCTGCTATGTTCATGCTCCAATATGTAGCAAGATTGGCTTGATCAAATGATTTTACTTTTTGACCCATGCTGTTGTATATAGAAACAGACGCCGTGTTGCCCCTAAAGGTTTGCTCTAATTTTAAAAATAGTTCATTTTTTGCAGGATTAGGGAAAATAGATATTTCTTCCTCCGCCATTTGTTCCTCTTGAATAGAAACGGATTTTACTTGTTTGTACAAAAGCAAACCACCGTATACATTGCCTAACACCATATCATACTGACCATCTGCGTCAATATCAGCGATGGCCGGTGCAGACATGTAGGAAGTAACATTTGAATGGGTAGATAATATAAAGGAATAGGCACTGTCCATGCGCTTGTAAGCCGAAAAAACATTTCCGCCCTCAAAACCCGTATATCTAAAAATACGTCCAGAGCGACTACCCATGACCAAATATTCTTTGGGTGAATTATCCATTCGACCAATGAAAGGCGTAGAATGCCCAACAGCCATTTTTTCGGGGTCGGATTTTACAAAACCCAGCTGATCATTTGTATAGGTGAGACTATGCGTTCCAGCAGTGGTGCTATAGTTTTTATAATAAAAAAGATAGCCCATTTGGTCGCCAATCAATAAATCTTTGACACCGTCTGCGTCAATATCGTACACCAAAGGCACCGCAAAACCATTGGTGCTGATTGTCTTTGCAGCAGCATCTTTCAATGCAACCGGTGTAGCTCCCCAAAAAGGCGTGGCCGATGCAGAGGCAGCCATGTTTTTTATGTAGTCTATCGTACCATTGATATGCCCCATTAACAAATCGTCCTTACCGTCATTATCAATATCCCCAATGCCAATAGAAATGCCTTTATAGCGTAAAGCCGATAGGCCCAAAAAATCATCTGTCACTATCTCAAAAGAAGGGTTGCCGACCGTGCTGGTATTTTGCAAATACATGATTCGCGAAATATATTGACCAGTGGCCGCTTCATAATACCCTCTATTACCCACAAAAAGATCTGGCTTCCCATCACGATTATAATCATAAAAAAAGGGGTAAGAATTTGAACCCACATCAATGGCATCAGACACTAAAAAAGTATCGCTTTGGAACTTAAAAGAAGGCATTTTATCAGTACCTATATTTTTATACCATTGGCTACACTTATAGTTTTCCGAACCCGATGGAGAATTAGGCGAAACCATTAAATCCCGTTTACCATCTTGGTCAATATCAATATGAAAAGCGGCTGCCCACTGAGCAATTTTAACGGTATCTCCAAGCGTGGTATAGGTGGTATCTTGATAGACCATGCTATCCCGAGCGCCGGACGGGGCTTTCCCATTCCTTAGATACACCACATAGTTAAATGCTCGATGGCCGTCTAACAAATCATAATCATTATCACCATCCATATCGATGAGGCAGGGTGTATTGCCCCCATCAGTTACTTTTAGGGTAGGGCCTACATCGCCACCCACTTTTAATAATTTAGAATTATCGCAATAAACACCCAAATCATGAGCGCGCAAATAGGATTGACGCATTTTCCCCCAGCATCTATCGGCTAAGCGTATACGCACTGAATCTTTAGGCAAGGCATTTTCTACCTGCATATTTTGATACCAATTCATATAAAAACCATCACCGTAATAAGACAAAAAGTCGAGATCGCCGTCATTATCTACATCAACAATAGCAGGTATATCGCCCGGATTTACCTCAGCGTTAATATCACCAATGGTTGATTTATCATTGTTGTAATAAAGTGACTTGTAAAAAGTAAAGCACAGCTCATTTGCACTGTTGTAGTAGCCCTTATGTAGGGCAAAGCCAGTACCGCCTGCCTCAAACAAATCACTTATACCATCACCATTATAATCTTTAAGAATTACATAGTATGAACAAGTGGGGAAATTAAGTGCGTACTGCGGCCGATAACGATAATTGGGTGCAGAAGCGGTTCCCAAATTCAAAAATGTCTTTACCGAAAGCTGGTCGGGCTGAAATATGACGAGGTCATTCAATCCATCCTTATTGAGGTCGGCGCTAGAAAATTGGGGATTGTTGAACCCTCCGCACCAAGCTAATGTTTTTGGAATACCGCCGCGTACAACAATGGTGGCAGAATCTTCTTCGTATACCCTACCTTGAAATTGTGCATTAGCCGCAGCAGTACAAGTAAGCAAAGCCGCTACCATTAAGTGTTTGATTGTTTTCATGGTCTTACATTATTTGTGGTATTTGCGCAATGGCGAATGGGGTTCTTTCAAAAATAAATTATATACCTGTTTATCTACAAATGAAGGTATCCATTTATTAAGCCATACCGCCAATTTGCCTTGAGTAGTCATCACCACCGTTCGTTTACGCTGTGTCATAGCTTTAATAATTCTTTCGGCACATTCCTCTGCACTCATCAATTTATCTTCAGCAAGGGGTGTTTCTTTTTGGGCATCACCTGAGGCACTTAGAGCAGTATTGCGAATATTAGAAGCGGTGAAACCAGGGCTCACCCACATTACATGCACACCTGTGTGGAGCATTTCGGTACGTAAAGATTCTAAAAAACCTTGCATGGCAAATTTAGAGGAGGAATACCCCGTGCGTGCGGGCAAACCTCTGTAGCCTGCAATCGAGGAGATACCGGTAATAATGCCTTTCGACTTTAAAATTGATGGCAATGCATATTTACTCATGTACACCGTGCCCCAAAAGTTGATGTCCATCAAATTGCGTAAAACATCCAATTCTACCTCTTCAAACAAGGCGCGCATGCTGATACCCGCATTATTAATCAGCGCATCAATAGCACCCCATTTTTCAAGTACAGCCTGTACAAAATCTTTACAATCATTTTCTTGGCTTACATCGGCAGCCACAAGCAATAAATTATTGTTATCAATATCGCTAAAAGCCTCCTGCAATTTACCAAGATTGCGGGCACACAAAGCCACCTTTGCTCCTTGGGTCAAAAAGCCTAGGGCTAAAGCTTTTCCAATACCTGATGAGGCACCTGTTATGACAATAATTTTATTCTGAAAAGACATAAGCGAAGCGATAATTTGCACAACAAAAATATACTATTTTATCAGAAGTATTTTTATAATTAAAGTCTAGTATATTCGCTAAAAGTAGCACATCTTTCATCTCAAAAAAACGACAGCTCTTGACAGAAATAATCATCAATCTCGAAACGATTAACCCCATCGAATTTGTAGGCGTAAACAACAGCAAATTTGATATCCTTAAAAAAAGATTTCCTGCACTTAAAATACTCTCAAGAGGCACACAGCTAAAGGTTTCGGGCAAACCAGAAGAAGTAGAAAATGCTTCTGTAAAAATCAACCAAGTCATTAATTACTTGGAGCGTAATGGACACATATCTGAAAATTATTTCGCCCGCATTTTGGGTGATGATGAATTAGGGGAATTGAGTGCCGAAGAAATGTCTAGCAATGATGTACTCGTATTTGGGCCTAATGGCAAGGTAATCCGCGCCAAAACACCCAACCAAAAGTTGATGACCACTACATCTGACAAGAATGACATCACCTTTGCGATAGGTCCTGCAGGTACTGGTAAAACCTATACAGCGGTGGCATTGGCGGTACGTGCACTCAAAAACAAAGCTGTACGCAAAATCATTCTTACCCGTCCTGCTGTTGAAGCGGGCGAAAACCTTGGTTTTTTACCCGGCGATTTAAAAGAAAAAATAGACCCCTATTTGCGCCCATTATATGACGCCTTGGAGGATATGATACCTGCCGATAAACTCAACTATTATATGACCAATCGTGTGATAGAAGTAGCGCCTTTGGCCTACATGCGTGGGCGCACATTAGACAATGCCTTTATCATTTTGGATGAAGCGCAAAACACGACCGACCTTCAGCTTAAAATGTTTCTAACCCGTATTGGCTCTAATGCCAAAGCCATTATTACAGGGGATATTACCCAAATTGACCTTCCGAAGAATATGAAATCGGGCTTAGCAAAGGCTGAAAGAATTTTGAATAAAATTGATGGTATCGGCTTTATTAAATTAGACGAAAGCGATGTGGTGCGTCACCGATTGGTCAAATTGATTATCAGAGCTTATGAAAATGCACAAGCACAAGAAGAACAGCAAGAAGAAGATCTAAAAGAACTACGCCGCAAACAACGGAGTGAAAACCGTGGTGAATAATTTTTATTCATTTGTATTGACATTTTAATTTTTATATCTACCTTCGGAACATCAAAAAATTCACAATGAAATTATCGAACAGCTTGTTTTTTTCGGCAGCACTTATCGCTATTGTTGGTACTACATCTTGCACCAAAGAATATACTTGCCAATGCAAAATCAAATATTCTGGCGTAGCGGGCATGCCTGATTCTACCATAAATGAGTACCAAATAAGAGATGCTAAAAAAACCGCAAAGTCTATCTGCGAAGGTAATTCAGCTACTTATGAAAAGGATAATGTCAAAACGGTAGAAACCTGCCAGTTGTTTTAATACATTCAATACATAGATATCAAAATGGCTGCTTCGAAACTTAAAGAAGCAGCCATTTTTTTATACCAGCGCCACATTTACGAAACAAAGGGTCAACGAGCAATAACCATGAGCCATTTTTATTATGGGTATCTGTTCGCTCCGAATGCCCTATTTTTGCGGCGTTTCCTTAAAAAAGAAGAAATCATTTTTTATGAGCCAAATACTCAGCGAACAAGAAATTATCCGTCGCGAAAAACTACAACAATTGCAAGCAATGGGTATCGACCCATTTCCTGCCCCAACATACCATGTAAGCCATACGGCCAAAGGCATTAAGGCCGATTATACTGAGGAGAAAAAAGAAGCATTTTCAAAGGTTTCGGTAGCAGGTCGTATTATGATGGTGCGCGACATGGGTAAGGCCAATTTTGCAGTATTGCAGGATAGTACCGAGCGCATCCAAATCTATATCCGCCGCGATGATATCTGCCCCGGCGAAGACAAAAGCATGTTTGACACCGTTTGGAAAAAACTCATCGATATAGGCGATATTATTGGTATTGAGGGTTATGTGTTTACCACCAAAATGGGTGAAACCTCTATCCACGCTACCTCTTTTACGCTTTTGACCAAATCGCTGCATCCACTGCCCATTATCAAAGAAAAAGATGGCGAAGTATTTGATGCGGTTAGCGATATGGAATTCAAATATCGTCAGCGCTATGCCGACCTTATTGTAAACCCTGGTGTGCGCGACACCTTTACCAAGATTACCAAAATGAAAAATGCTATCCGCACTTTCCTCAACGAACGTGGCGGACTAGAAGTAGACACACCAGTACTACAAAGCATTCCTGGTGGCGCAGCAGCACGACCCTTTGTGACGCATCACAATGCACTTGACATGCCATTATACTTGCGTATTGCCAACGAATTATACCTCAAACGCCTAATTGTAGGTGGCTTTGAATGGGTATACGAATTTAGCCGCAACTTCCGCAACGAAGGTATGGACCGCACGCACAATCCAGAATTTACCGTACTCGAATTTTACGTTGCCTACAAAGATTATTATTGGATGATGGAAACCACCGAGCAATTGCTGGAAGAAACAGCCATTGCGACCAACGGTACGCCCATTACCCACATTAATGGTACAGAAGTTAGTTTCAAAGCACCTTACGCTCGTGTGTGCATTTATGATGCCATTAAAGAACATACCGGTTTTGATGTGAGTGAAATGGACGAAGCAGGCTTACGCGATGTGTGCAAGCAATTGCATATTCAGGTAGACCCCAATGTAGGCAAAGGGAAACTTATCGATGAGATTTTTGGTGGCAAATGCGAACACCATTATGTACAACCAACCTTCATCATCGACTATCCTGTAGAGATGAGTCCACTAACTAAAAAGCACCGCAGCAAAGCCGGACTGGTAGAACGTTTTGAGCTCATCATAAATGGCAAAGAAATTGCCAATGCCTATAGCGAGTTGAACGACCCTATCGATCAGCGTGAACGTTTTGAAGAGCAGGTAGCACTTATGGAGCGTGGTGATGACGAGGCGATGTTTATCGACTATGATTTCTTGCGTGCTCTCGAATATGGCATGCCCCCCACAGCAGGTATTGGTTTTGGTATCGACCGTTTAGCGATGTTGCTCACAGGCCAAGTATCGATTCAAGATGTGCTATTGTTCCCGCAAATGCGCCCTGAAAAAACAGCAGAATAAGGGGATTAAACAATATAAGAAAAAAGCCTGAACATTCTGTACAGGCTTTTTTTATTTCTTCAGTTTTCCCAACTTCATCTCATTATAAATTTCAGATGCTTTTTGTTTGGTATGCAGCGCAAAATCTGCATTCATGATCCAATCATAATAGCTCGGCTCTTTTTCAAAAACCTCTACTACCCTACGGCCCTTATGCTTTCCGAAATTAAAAATCGGATGCCCTTCTTTCATGACCATTCGGCGCGCATAGTCCACCAAATCATTAGTACCAACATATTCCTGAATAGCAATAGCCTCTTTAGGCAAATCAGCGTAGCGATCCAACTGGGCTTCTAGCACATCAATAGTCGCATCAATATCCGCTTCGGCACTATGCGCATTTTCTATGCTGCGACCACAATAAAAAGCCAGCGCAGCACTCAAGGTGCGTTGCTCCATCTTAAAGAAAATTTGTTGGACATCCACCATTGAACGCTCGGTAAAATCTACATCAATACCCGAACGCAAAAACTCTTCGGCCAATAAAGGCAAATCGAAACGCGTAGAGTTGTATCCGCCAAAATCACAGCCCTTAATCCAATTGTTGAGCTCCTGACCAATCTGTTTAAAAGTAGGCGCATCCGCAACATCGGCATCATAAATACCGTGTATCGCCGAAGACTCAACAGGGATAGGCATTTGCGGGTTAATGCGTTTTACATATTTATCGCGGCTGCCGTCTGTATTTATTTTTACAAAGGCCAATTCTACGATTCGGTCTTTGGCGGTATCGGTACCCGTAGTTTCGAGGTCGAAGAAAACAATGGGGCGCTTAAGATTAAGTTTCATTTTTGGATACATGTTGAATGAGGCGAAGGTAGACAATTAGGCAATGAGGAAATTCGACAATTTGGCAATCAGGGAAATTTGGGAAATGTGGATGAATTTATCAACGCTTCATTGCGAGGCACGAGAAGCAATACAATACGCTTTGAGCGGTACAAGACCGCCCTATACACAAACACAGATTGCTTCGTGCCTCGCAATGACGAAAGCGCAGGCGAAACAAACAAATAGAAAAGTTGAAGTAAAGATAAGCCCCGAAGTGTGCGATCCCACCTTTGTCGGGACAGGCTCAACGAATATTCCATTTAATAATCAGCTGACGCCCTCAAAAAAAATGCCAAACACAAAATTTCGTGCTTGGCATTTTCAATAAATTATGGATAATTAAAGATTTCCTCTTTTCGCTTGTTCGCGCTCTAGGCTTTCGAATAAAGCTTTGAAGTTGCCCGCACCAAAACTTTGTGCACCATGGCGTTCAATAATTTCGAAGAACAATGTTGGGCGGTCTTCTACAGGCTTGGTGAAGATTTGCAACAAATATCCCTCTTCATCGCAATCAACAAGAATACCTAATGACTGTAATTTCTTCAAGTCTTCATCAATGCTACCTACACGCTCAGGAATCATCTCGTAATACGCTTCGGGCGGTGCACTCAAAAACTCAATGCCGCGAGCCTTTAATTCGGTAACGGTTTTTACGATGTCCTTAGTGGCTACTGCAATATGCTGCACACCTTCGCCTTCATAAAAATCGAGGTATTCTTCAATTTGAGATTTCTTTTTTCCTTCGGCTGGCTCGTTGATCGGGAATTTAGAAAAGCCATTTCCGTTGCTCATCACTTTACTCATCAAGGCAGAATATTCTGTATTGATTTGTTTGTCGTCAAAAGAAAGAATATTCACAAAACCCATCACATCTTCGTACCATTTTACAGTGGGCAACATGCGGTTCCAGCCTACATTTCCTACACAATGGTCTATATACAACAATCCGCAATCGCTTGGATTGTAATTGCTTTCCCATTTTTCATAACCAGGTATAAAGGGACCTGTATAATTTTTACGCTCAATGAACATATGCACTGTTTCGCCGTAGGTATAAATGCCCGACATACGCACTTCACCATTTTCATCGGTTAAGGTCTTGGGCTCCATATAAGATTTACCACCACGCTTAGTGGTTTGCTCATAAGCATCATAAGCATCATCTACCCAAAGGGCAAGGATTTTGACACCGTCACCATGTTTTTTTACATGTTCTGAAATCTCATGATTTGAATTAAGTGCAGTAGTCAGTACCAAACGGATTTTACCTTGTTGCAAAACGTAAGAAGAACGATCGCGTACACCCGTCTCCGGACCAGCGTAGGCTAGGCTTTGGAAACCAAAAGCTGTTTTATAAAAATGAGCTGCCTGCTTGGCATTGCCCACATAAAATTCAATATAATCGGTACCGTTTATGGGTAAAAAATCGCCTGCTTTGGCAATTTTTTCGGCAAAAGTGAGTGTTTTCGTATCCATTATTTTCAAACGTTAATGACTACAAAAGTAAGAAAGCAAAGTGAAATAAGAACCTTATATGCCCAATGGGCTAAAATGCACTTGAAAACAATGGATTCATTCTTAAAAGCGATAGCAAATCAGCAATATCTTTATATTTTACAAAAAATTCACCCAACAATGCCTACATTTTTAAAAGATAAAGCAACGAAGCTGTTTGTGTTTATGGCCGCCTTTTTTGTGGCCAATGCTTTAATAGCTGAGTGCATTGGGGGTAAGTTATTTTCGTTGGAAACCCTCTTGAGTATTGACATTCATCCCTTTTCACTTTTGGGTGAAGATGGCCTTACTTATACGTTGACGGCAGGGGTATTGCTTTGGCCGCTTGAATTTGTGATGACCGACATTGTCAATGAATATTATGGTCCAAAGGCGGTGAAGCGCATTAGCTGGATTGCGGTTTCTTTAATTGCCTATGCTTTTGTGATGTTTTATCTGGCGATGCGTGTGCCCGCTGAGCAGTCTTTTTGGGTAGGCAGTATGCAACAGGATGGAATACCCGATATGCAATCGGCCTTCAGTGCGGTTTTGGGCCAAGGGATGTGGATTATTGTGGGTAGCATTTGCGCTTTTTTAATCAGCCAATTGGTGGATGTTTGGGTCTTTCATAAAATCAAAAAAGCCACGGGCGAAAAAAGTGTTTGGTTGCGTGCTACAGGTTCAACAATGGTGTCTCAATTGATTGATAGTTTTATTGTGTTGTTCATTGCTTTTCATATTGGCAAAGATTGGTCGATGCAAAGGGTATTAGCCATCGGACTAGTGAACTATAGCTATAAGGCAGTAATGGCCATTGTGTTGACGCCTATAATTTATTTGGTAGAATATTTTATTGAGCGCTATTTGGGTAAAGAAAAAGTAACCGAGATGAAAGCTGCTGCAATGGGGAGTTAATTGGTCAATTGTGCAATGAGACAATTAAGCAATTTTTTGAATGACCATTCTTCAATAATCATTCACCATTTAGCATTAAACATTAAGCATTAATTGAGCCATTTCTTTCGCTAAACTTGGTCCTGCCGAAAAACCACGGGTACCCAATCCGTTAAAGAAATAAAGGTTTTTGTGCTGTTCATGCTGCAACAAAAGCGATTGTTGTCCAGCAGTAGTAGGTCTTTCGGCTACCCAATGATCCACTATTTCAAAGGGCAATTTCAACCAGCTTTTTAAAGCTATTTCTGTTTCTTTTCGCCATGCAACATTGGCTTGCAAAGAATCATATTCCCAGATATAATTACTGCCACACCAAAACAAATGATCCCGATGAGGCACTAAGCGAAAGTCTTTATGATAGATGTGTTCGGAAGATAGATGAGGAATAGACAAGATCAAAGCATCCCCTCTATTGTGGGTAAAAGTTAAATAGGGAAAAAAGGGATTCTGCCGACCAATAGCGCCTTCGCAAAAGACAAGATTGTCGGCAGTGATATCCTTGTAACGAATGCTGTGGCTAGAAAACTGTACTGCTTCAAATTGGAAATGCTCTTCGATTAAGGCGTTTTTTGATTGCAAAAAAAAGGCCCATTTACTGAGTAAGCTTTGTGCATCAACGGTGAAAACAGGCGCTACTTTGCCTATCCCAAATGGGGCATCCCAAGCGCTTTGCTGTTCCGTATGTTCTTCTTGTACATAGGGATTACCTGCTTCGACTTGTTTGCCAAAATTTTGCTTTGACGCATCATCACGATGAAAAACGAACAAAGATTTTGGTTGAACCAAATCGGCTTGCAATAAGTGATTCAACTGCTGATAAGTATCAAAGGCGATTGGAAACTGGCGTTCTGCATCTTTGGCTAAAGTCCAATTTTTACCCACCAGAGGATTGATAACTGCCGAAGCTGCCAAACTTGTATTGTGCGCATCTTTTCTATCAATAATTAATACCGATTTCCCAGCAAGCATCAACTCATAACTGAGCAGGCTGCCTGCCATACCTTGACCAATGATGAGAAAATCTGTGTGCATAAAAGACAAAAGCGTCCGGCAAAAATACCGAACGCTTTGATGCAAAAAATAATTAAAATTTAAACTAGTTCAACAAGGGCAAAAAGGCATATTTCTTGCCGTACTCCATCATTTGTCCGAAGAAAGAATCTGGATATTCAAGCTTCACATCCGCAACCTTATCGCCCTCCATTACAGGCACAAGTCGTGGCTGAATAAATCCTTTATATGATTTAATGTTCAATTTGGCAAAGCGATTCAAAACCTCTTTGTGCAATTCTTGGTTCACTTTAACGCCATAAGTTTCTACTAAATTTTTCCCGGCATTAAAATCACCTTCTGATTTGATGCGTTGAATTTCGCGCAGCAATTCGCCAAACAAAACACGCAATTTATCGTAATCGTTGATTTGTACATAAGTCTTGTTGTCTTTCTTTACCCATTCAACAACATTATCCTTTTTACCTTTTTCAAAAACCCAATAAGCGTTGAGTGCACGATTGCGCATATGGGCCTCTTCAATATTATCGCCCAATTTCAAGCGCGTCAATTGTGTCATCAAGCCATTCATCATATAGCTATCATACTCGGCCTTACCTACTTCGAGCGATGGCATTACGCCAATATCGACCAGCTTTTTATCCATGATATAATACAGGGCAACTAAATCTGCACGGGCTTCTTCAAGGCAACTAGCATAATTTTTCAAAGTCTTATCGGGTGTACCCACACCAGGATTAATTTGTCCCGATGCATGTCCAATACATTCGTGCATATCGGTATGCAAATCACTACCGAGGTTGCCAAATTCTTTCATTCTTTTGGTTTTGGCAGCATCCCCAACAAACTCATCCAACATACCACTACCCGCACTACTCTCGTTATAGGCATGTACGATATTGCTTAAGGAGACAGATTTAGATCCTTTCTCTTTGCGCAACCAATCAGAGTTGGGTAGGTTGATGCCAATAGGGGTGCTAGGGGCAGCATCACCAGATTCTACAATAACAGTGATCGCTTTGGCCGTAATCCCTTTCACTGTTTTCTTTTTATGCTCGGGCATTAAGGGCGAATTGTCTTCAAACCACTGAGCCTCTTTGGCAATCTTAGCTATGGTTTTGGTCGTTTCCATGTCTTTCAAAGAAAGCACCGATTCAAAACTTCCCTTCTTACCAATAGCATCGTTATATACCTCAATAAACCCATGGCTGATGTCGATACGGCTGGCGGTATCGGCCACCCAGGCAATATTGTACTCGTCCCATTTATGCAAATCGCCGGTTTTGTAATATTCCGACAACAATTGTAAAGCCTTTTTCTGTTGGTCATTTTCGGCAACGGTGGCGGCTTTATCCAACCAATACACTACTTTTTCTAAAGCAGCAGAATACATACCGCCTACTTTCCAAACACGCTCTACTAGTTTGCCATTTTCTTTGGTCACTTTACTATTTAAACCCCACTCAGGCGTTTGATCGCTTACCGGAAATTGCGCCGCATTGTCGTAAAATGCTTCCACCTCTTTTTGGCTCACCCCTTCGTAAAAATTGACAGATGAATTGGCCACATTATCGATGCCTGGGCGTAAGTCCACCATTTTGGCTTGGAAGCCAGCATCAAAAATGACTGGTTTTATTCTATTCAAAAAGGCATCAAGATTTTCCCCTTGAGCAAGCGGCAATTGGCTTTGATCGCTATTCTTCACTAGTTCACTGAAATACTCAAAGGAGCATTCTGGTACAAATTTGTCTTTAGAATAATGATGATGATTGCCTGTGCTAAACCACACACGACCCGCATATTCTTCAAATTTTTTCCAATCGGCTGCATTTTTATCGCCTTTGTAGGTGCCATAAATGGCCTCAATAGTTTTGCGCAAAGTCAATCCATGCTTGTTGGCTTGGTCATAGTACAAATCACGACCAGAGAGTGCTGCTTCGTACAAATAGTAAGCCAAGGTTTTTTGTTGCAGGGTCAATTCCTCCCAGCCTGGCACTTGATAGCGCAGCAATTGCAGGTCGGCAAAAGATTCAGCCATTACTTTGAAGGGTGCATCCTTTGCTTGGCTTGACCCTGCCTTGTCGGCTGCATTTTTTTCGCCACAGGCAGACAATAGTGTTGAAGCCCCTAATAGCACCATAGTGGGTATTTTCCATTTTTGCATGATCGGTAAAATTTTAATTGGGATAAAGATAGTTGATAATGAAAAATTAAGAATGAATAATGAAAAATCATTTTAAAAATCACTGCTAAGGGAGAGTATAAATAAAAAAATGCCGACCAAAATAATTAGTCGGCATTTTAAATTTATAAGCAGGCGATTTACTTTTTGATTTCTTCTTTAATATCCTCAATAATGCGCTGGGCAATGTTATTCGCAGTTGTCTCGCTCGTACTTTCGGCATAAATGCGGATAATAGGCTCGGTATTGGAGGTACGCAAATGCACCCAATCCTTGTCAAATTCTATTTTCAAACCATCTTCGGTATTGATGGGTTGTGCCGCATATTTTTTCTGAATGGCAGCAAAGATTTTGGGCACATCCAATCCCTCGGGTAATTCAATTTTGTTTTTGGAAATAATATAATGCGGATAGCTATTGCGCAAACCAGAAATAGTTTGACCGCTTTTAGCCAGATGGGTCAAAAACAAAGCTATTCCGGCTAAGGCATCACGACCATAATGCAATTCAGGACAAATCACGCCACCATTTCCTTCACCACCGATTACGGCATTGTTCGCTTTCATTTTGGACACCACATTTACTTCACCCACTGCACTCGGAAAATATTGCCCGCCGTGCTTTTCTGTTACATCGCGCAGGGCACGTGTAGAAGACATATTTGAAACTGTATTGCCTTTGGTATGACCCAATACATAATCGGCAATGGCCACTAAAGTATATTCTTCGCCAAACAAAGTTCCGTCTTCATTCACGAAACAAAGGCGATCCACATCAGGGTCAACCGCAATACCCAAATGCGCTTTTTCTTTCAATACGGTACTACATAGTTCTATCAGGTTTTCGGGCAAAGGCTCAGGATTGTGGGCAAAATTCCCCGTCACCTCGGCATTGATCACTACAACATGTTCTACACCCAATGCATTCAATAAAGCAGGCACAAAAGTGGCGCCAGTAGAATTAATAGCATCAATAACTATTTTAAAATCTTTGGCTTTAATAGCGGCAACATCTACCAAAGGATGCGCTAATAGAGCATCTATGTGCCGTTGCATGTAAGTATCATTGTAGGAAACTTTGCCCAAATGATTGATGTCGGCATAGACTGCTTCCTCTTTTTCGGCAAAATCTAAAATCCATTGCCCGTCGGCAGCACTCAAAAATTCGCCTTCTTCGTTTAGTAATTTCAGGGCATTCCATTCCTTGGGGTTATGGCTTGCGGTAAGGATAATACCGCCTGCAGCGGCTTCCCATTTTACAGCCATCTCTACGGTAGGTGTTGTGCTCAGCCCTAAGTCTACCACATCAAAGCCGCAATTTTGCAAAGTAGCCACCACGATATTGCGGACCATCTCACCACTCATTCTAGCATCTCTACCCAGGATGATTGTTCTGTTTTCTTTATGTCGTTGTTGCAAAAAATGAGCGTAGGCTGTTGTAAATTTTACAAGATCTATGGGGCTAAGGCCATTGCCAGGCTTACCTCCTATGGTACCTCTAATGCCCGAAATTGATTTGATTAATGCCATTGATTATTGAATATTGAAAAATTATCTAAGGATATTATGCAGGATTTTTTTGTTGCGCTGAGGCTTCATAAATTACTTGTAACAGTGTTTGTCCCACCGCCTTTAAAGTGGCTCTGTCAATGATGTTCATATTATCATCGTGGGTATGCCAATGGGACTTGAACACATCGACACCATTCGTATGGGTATTGATGATGTCAATTGTAGGAATTCTGATTAATTCATTGACAAATTTGTGGTCATCTGTAATTCCTGGCCCTTGCACAAAAGGGAAATACGAGGAATAACCTGCTCTTGCTGCAGCCTGATAAACATTATTTTGCACCGCTCCAGCATACTGGGCCGAAACCATTTCCATGGGGAATGTTGCGCCTTTTGCACCAACCATGTCTAATAAAATCCCAAACTCGGCTGTATATCCAGCCAGGTGCGGATTTGCAGCCCAATATTGTGTGCCCAAACAATAACTTTCTTCGCCCCATTCGCTTTTTCCATAATCTTCAACATCTGTAAAAAAGATATCGATACCTAAATCGGGATTGATTTTTTGTAGTTGCAATTGACGGGATAATTCTATTAAAACGCCCACCCCACTTGCGGCATCATCAGCAGCGAGTATCGGTTTTGTTTGTGCACTGTCATCTTCATCGGCCCAAGGACGGCTATCCCAATGGGTGAGCAACAGTATACGGCGCTTGGCATTGGGATTGATGCTTCCGATTAAATTGATACAAGGCAACATTTTACCATCACCGCCTTTAACGCTTACTTCTTGACGATAAACGGTATCGCAATATTGCTGTAGTTGCTGCTCCATCCAATTGGCACAATTTTTTTGACCTAGGGAACCTGGTATACGAAAACCAAAACTCAATTGCTTATCGATATAGTTATAAGCACTATCCGCATTAAAATCAGGGCTAGTGATTGCAGCGGTTGTATTTACCGTTTCTGTAGGTTCTTTTGGTTCGCTACCACAAGATTGAAGCATCGTGGAGGCACAAAAAAGAGCAGATATAATTGTGTATTTGAAATTCATTTTCGGAAAAATATTAGTAGGTAAAAGTGATTTGTTTTGGCCAAAAATAAAAATGCCTTTTTCTAAATTTTTGATAAAGAAAAAGGCTTTTTAGTTGAAATCTTTTTGCTGCTATTTAAGTTTCACTTCTTTTGCTTGCAAAATTTCTTTATTGCCTGTAGTGTTATTGATATAAGCAATTACATAACAATTGTCCAAATTCCATTTTTCATCAGGCGTAAAAACATAGTTAAATTCATATACACGACCAGCTTTTTTAGTAGCTATAGAATCTAATACAGGATAACCATTGTATGGAGTAAGTCCTTTTCTGAAAATATGATTGTGCTCGTAATTAACCTCTATGCGGTCTGAAAATTCTTGGGCATCAATAATCTTGCTTTCTACTACACCAAGGTTTATAGAGTTTTTCGTACTCACATCACTAGTATAAACCACCTTTACACTTACTTTGACTTTCTTATCTGCAGCAGAATAAGTTGAGCTTAAATACATATTGGCCATTGGGGCAACCAATAATCTTTTGTTGGTTTCGTTGGCCCATTGGGGACGGCTGATTAATAAAGAAGTTCCCACTTGAGCGCGGTCAATACCTGCTGTGGGTATAGATTGTAGTCCTTCGTAAATATTTTTACCAATTTGGGTAGCCTCATCTGTTCTGAAATCGTATAAGCTTTTCACCCCTTTTTTATCAATGGGTTGGAAAATACCGCCGCCATCAAGTGTATGGTAAGCCAATGCCACAATTCTATTAGGATTGGCCGCAATTAGATTTTTCACCACATCGTGCCCTGCTGGACAATTCGTGCACGATGCCCCTGTAAATTCTTCAATCAGTACATTTCTAGTTTGTGGAGTCTCGGGAGCGGCAATATAAGTAGTATCGGTAACGCCTTCTTTGAGTCCAAAATCTATCAACACATCTTTTTCGGTGCAAGAGGCCAGCAAGAATATACAGGATGCTGAAAATGCAAATATCTTTTTCATTAAAATGGCTTTATTTGAATAATTAGGAACACCGAAAATACGATATTTTTATCATCTGGGATTATTTACAAAACTGAATAATTGCTGCACATAGATCTAGGTCTATGGCCAAAAGGGGATTATTGTAGCTAGCTAAATTTTCATTTCGATCAGAACTAGCATTTTTCAAGACGTGGTTCATCCCATCAATGATATAATACTTGGCATTGGGCTTGGCCTGGCGCAGATTTTCGGCATCCTTAACCATAACTTGCAGGTCTGTGTTGCCTTGCAAAATCAAAACGGGAATCTGGAGTTTTTTAATTTCCTCTTGGGGCTCAAATGCCATCCAGGAAATTAAATATGGTTGGACAGATGGATGAAATAAAGCGGCTAGATTTTGATCTTCAACTTTTACTGTTTTACCTTTTTCCAATTGGCTCAATATTGAATCTGCAAGAGCGCTTGAACGAGGTAAATTCGTTTTTACTTGCCGGCTAATGACCTTTGCTATATTTTCACCAGCACCAGCTATGGAAATATATCCATCAATTTTTTCCTTGTTTGCCAATAACATGGCTATTAAAGACCCTTCACTATGTCCGGCAACAAATATTTTTCCAAAGCCATCTTCTGATTTGATTTTTCTCACAAAAAGCAAGGCATCATTTACAAAATCATTCATCGTTAGATCTGTGCTCAAGCCAGCAGCAGCATAACTTTCACCCACCCCACGCTTATCATATCTTACCGATGCAATACCGGCCTTTTGTAAAGAATCTGCCAACATTTTGAAGGCATCTGTCTGCATTCCTTTTTGATTGCAATTTCTATCAGTAGCACCTGAACCGGCAATGATGAGTACTACATTGGGTTTCGAATTGCCTTTAGGCATGGTCAGCGTACCATAAAGTGTATCGCCACTTTTGGTAGTGACTTTAAAATTCGATGGGCTTTTACCGTCATTGGGCCCATTAGCTGCTTGATCTTGAACAGGACGCACTTGCAAAGTACTCCATTCGTTTTTTTCGTTTAAGGCGATAACAATATCAAAAGTGGCTTTTTCAAAAACACCCTTAAACACTGCGCTGGTATTCGATTCCGATCCTATACTGGTAGAGGTTAATTGACCTACCTGGCTACTTAGTGCAATCATCATTTCTTTTGTTTGCCCGGCAGACAATGCGCCCTTCAGGTTTGGCGCAAACAAAGCGTACAGGCTATCTGCCTGCTGATGGTTGTAGTACCGTTGAAATTTTTCGATAGCCCAGCCATAAGCCTCATGCTTTTGTTGCGCTTGTGTCAGGGTACTGGCAAAAAATAGTACGATAACAATGTTCCAGATTTTTGATTGCATTAAAGGATGTTGTCGCTTAGCTTATAAAAATAAAATGAAAAATCAATATTGTAAAAGGCTCATTTTCAAGAGCATTTTTTGTGTGGCAAAGATAACACTCTAGACTGCTATTTTTTCAGTTTTTTGCCTTTGGCATAAGGATTGAACAAGTAGATTACGTGCATTTTGAGCATCCTATCTTTATAGCTTTGACATTATGTCGGTATTTTTAAATTTTAAAAGACTATTTTCTCAATATGAAATCGATGATAGATATGATGTTTGGACAAAATGACCAAGAAATGGAGTTTATGCCCATTGTACCCCTTGGCGAAGATGAACTCAATGACGACGAAAAGAAAAACTTACCTACCGAAATACCTTTGATAGCCCTTCGCAATACAGTACTATTTCCTAATGTCGTATTGCCCATTACCGTATCGCGAGAGAAATCTGTAAAAGCTATTGAATTTGCTAATGCCCATGGAAAATGGATTGGCGTTTTGGCGCAAAAAGACATGGCCAACGAAGACCCCACAGCCGATGATATATATACAACGGGCACCTTGGCCAAAATAGTGAAGCAAATCAAAATGCCTGATGGCAATACCACCCTATTTATTATGGGTAGAATGCGCTTCAATATCCAGGAAATGACACAAAGCGATCCCTTTTTCAAGGCGCATATCAAGCTCATGGACGATGTGTATCCGAAAGACGATTCCGAATTTGATGCCATTATGTCGTCCATCCGCGACTATTCCGAAAAAATATTAACCCAATCGCCCAACTTGCCCAGTGAAGCAGGTATTGTGCTTAAAAATATCGAGCAACAATCCTTTTTGCTCCATTTTATTGCCTCTAATATCAATGCCAAACTTACGGACAAGCAAACTTTACTAGAAATTAATGACCTCAAAGAAAGAGGAGAAAAACTGTTGCAAATACTGCAAGTAGAGCTACAATTGGTAGAACTCAAAAACGAGATAACCAATAAGACCCGCGGCGAAATGGATAAGCAGCAACGCGAGTATTTTCTGCAACAACAGTTAAAATCCATCAAAGACGAATTGGGTGGCGACCCCAATGAGCGGGAACTAAGGGATTTACAAAAACGTGCCGAAGAAATGATATGGCCAGAGACGGCCAAGGACTTGTTCCAAAAAAATATACAAAAACTGGAGCGCATGCACCCCAGTACGCCCGACTATTCAGTGATCTATAATCATTTGGATTTGATGTTGGACTTACCTTGGAGCACTGTTACTGCCGACTCTTATGATTTGCCCCATGCACAAAAAGTATTGGATGATGACCATTACGGAATGGAAAAAATCAAAGAACGTATATTAGAATACCTAGCAGTACTCAAGCTGAAAGGCGATATGAAATCCCCCATCTTATGTTTTGTTGGCCCTCCAGGCATTGGCAAAACATCTCTTGGGCGCAGCATTGCCAATGCTATCAACCGTAAATATGTGCGCTTGAGCCTAGGTGGTTTGCATGACGAAAGCGAAATCCGCGGACACCGCAAAACCTATATTGGTGCTATGCCCGGCCGCATTATTCAATCGCTGCGCAAAGTAAAATCCGCCAACCCTGTTTTCATACTCGATGAAATTGATAAAATAGGTCGCGACCATCGTGGGGATCCCTCATCAGCATTGCTTGAAGTGCTTGATCCAGAGCAAAATTCATCCTTCTATGACAATTACCTTGAAATGGAGTTTGACCTTTCGAAGGTGTTGTTTGTGGCTACAGCGAATAGTTTACAGGATATCCAACCTGCCCTGCGCGACCGACTAGAAATTATCCAACTCAATGGGTATAGCATCGAAGAGAAAACAGAAATTGCCAAAAAACACTTAATTCCGAAACAAAAAGATTTGCATGGTCTTAAAAAAACAAGTCTCAAATTCTCGGATAAAGTATTGCAACAAATAGTACAAGATTATACCCGTGAAAGTGGGGTTCGAGAATTAGACAGATTGCTGGCTTCGGTGATGCGCAATGTGGCCAAAGATGTGGCCATGGAAGTACCTGTAACACCCCAAATCACAAACGAAAAAGTAATCAACATCCTCGGCAAAGCGAAATTTAGCAATGATGTTTATGAGCGTGGATTACCTGCTGGTGTGGCAGTTGGCCTTGCTTGGACATCTGTGGGTGGCGAAATTCTTTTTATCGAGACAAACCTAAGCAAAGGAAAAGGCGGCCTCACCATCACTGGCAATTTGGGTAATGTGATGAAAGAAAGTGCCACAACTGCACTCTCCTATTTGCGTGCTCATGCCGAAGAATTAGGTATTGATGAAAAGCTTTTTGAAGAAAATAATATTCATATCCATGTGCCCGAAGGCGCTGTACCCAAAGACGGACCGAGTGCAGGCATTACGATGCTGAGTGCATTGACCTCTCTATTTACAGGGCGCAAATTACGCAACTACTTGGCGATGACTGGCGAAATAACCCTTCGTGGTCAAGTATTGCCTGTAGGTGGAATTAAAGAGAAAGTTTTAGCGGCAAAACGTGCCGGCGTAAAAGAAATCATTATGTGTAGCCAAAACGAAAAAGATGTGGAAGATATCAATCCACTCTTTATTAAAGGCATTAAATTTCATTATGTCAAGGAGATGAATGAAGTGCTGGAATTAGCACTGAAATAATTGAATTGACCGCACAAAAAAACGCTCCAAGAAATTGGGGCGTTTTTTTAAATTATTTATATCCCTTGCAGAAAAGCCTGAGCTTTGCAGATGACTTCTATATGTTTGCGATCACGCTTAAAAAGGTTTTTTTACAGATGCAAATAACCAGAACGGCCCAAGAAAGCAAATAGTTCCATCAAATAGGCAATGCCCAAGTGTACGATGACCCCACCATAAATGGACTTCGTCCGATAGGCAATTACACCCAGCAATAACCCTCCAAAAAAAGAGCTAATTGTTTCACCAAGTGGTTTACCAAAGTGAATGGTAATATAATACACACACATCGGGAGTATAGCTCTGTGACCAAATTTAGTGGCAAATGCTAAAATGATAAAGCCTCGGAAGAAGAACTCAGTAAACAAAAAATCAGAACCATAAATGAGCTCATATATTGCCACCAAAAACCTATACTGCTCATGCGATTCGGAAATGTATAATTTGGTGTAACGAGGATAGGTTTCTAAAAAATCGGGCTGTGTGCCTGCCCAAAACAACAAAGGAATCATCATGGCAAGCAGGATAAAATAGGGCTTCAGATCCACACCTTTTATTGTAAAACCATAATAGTTTTGGTGCCGCCTATCCACTAAAAACCAATAAATAAAGCAGGGAATCATCAGCATAAAAAAACCGCCTAGATTATAGCCAGCTTTATGGTAAAAACTATAGAGTTCGCCAGCATTTTGGCCAAAAATATATTGGCCATACGGTATATCTGCACCCCGCACCGCAAATAAAAAAATGGCTAAAAAATTAAGTAGCCACCAATTGGTCGACTTCAAAAATTTAAGGTCGCGCTCGGCAATACCCTGCAATATAAAAGTGCCCATGAAGGCAATAGCATACATTTGGACATAACGAAAAATTTGAATCGTCAAATCCTGCTGACTTTCAATATAGCGTTCATAAAAACTATCGTGATAGGCCATTTGAATCAGCACAGCACCCAAAGCTATACTCAAAAAAAAGGCTAGCCAATTGAAATGCTGTTTGTAATAATCGCTGAGTATGAAAAGAATTTTTTTCAAAAAAATACATTTAAAATGAGCTTCATTCTAGCCCCAAAATGCTAGTATTTGGGCACTGTGGTTTTTAGTATCTACCTTTTCGATCATGTGCACAATCTTACCTTTTTCATCAATTAAAAATGTCACACGACTGGTGCCCATATAGGTTTTACCCATAAATTTTTTTTCACCCCACAGGCCATAATCAGCAACAATTGTCTTTTCCTCATCGGCAACTAGCCTAAAGGGTAATTTGTATTTATCTTCAAATTTCTTGTGCTTTTTCACCTCATCCACACTTACACCCAATACCACGATTCCTTTATCGCTTAGTTCACTAAAATTATCGCGCAAATTGCAAGCCTGTGCTGTACAGCCCGGAGTATCATCCTTTGGGTAAAAATAAAGGGCGACTTTTTGGCCTTTAAAATCTTTCAAGGAAACGGGTAGTCCATTTTGATCATTGGCAACAAATGCTGGGGCTTTATCCCCTATTTTGAGATGGCTCATGATGATTAATTTTGCTGCAATATAATACGATTGAGCGGATTAGATTTGTGCCTACATTTGTTCGCAAAGAAAATAATATTCTGGTCATGAGAATTATACCCAGTGAAGTAAAAACATCTGAGCTACACGCTTATCTTTTAGGCTCTGTTTCGCCCCGACCCATATGTTTTGCCAGCACCATTGATAGTGACGGCAATCCTAACCTTTCGCCATTCAGTTTCTTCAATGTATTTGGCAGCAAGCCTCCTATACTTATTTTTTCGCCTGCACGCCGTGTGCGCGACAATACCATTAAGCATACCCTTGAAAATGTGTATGAAAACATGGAGGTAGTGATCAATATGGTCAACTACAATATTGTACAACAAATGAGCCTTGCCAGCTGCGAGTATCCAAAGGGAACGAGTGAATTTGAAAAAGCGGGATTTACAGCCATCAAATCCGATATGGTGAAGCCTTTCCGTGTCAAAGAATCACCCGTAAGCCTTGAGTGCAAAGTGATACAGGTTATCGAAACAGGTAAGGAAGGGGGAGCAGGCAATCTGATTATGTGCGAAGTGCTGTGCATGCATATTGATGACCATGTCTTAGACGAAAACGGAAAAATAGACCCCCATAAAATTGATCTTGTTGCCCGTATGGGTGGGGATTATTATTGCCGTGCATCAGGCAATGCCGTATTTGAAGTGGCCAAACCCAATCTTAAGTTGGGCCTAGGTATTGACGCTTTGCCCGATCATATCAAAAACAGTACCGTCCTTAACGGCAATCATCTAGGTATTTTGGGCAATTGCAGCGAGATACCAGCCACATCCGAAATTGTACATGACGGCCGATTAGAGCAAATCCTTAGTGATTTCGCAGACAGAGCACAGCGTGTCAATGCCCTGCAACACTATGCCAAAGAGCTCCTTGATGAAAATGAAATTGATAGAGCCTGGCAGATATTGTTGTTGTAGATCTCATTCTTGCATTCCCCAAAAGTGAAGGAGTTTTTTGAGAAGTAAGCATTTTCCATTTCTTTAAACATACGTGGAGCCATGCCCTGAAGGAACAAAGGGTTGCACCGTCAAGGTAAGGAACATTCTTTGCGCTTTTTACATCCAAAGCTCATCCGCAATTGGGTTCCCCTCCTTGGAGGGGTTAGGGGTGGGTTTAAAAAAAGGAATAATGAAACGAAAAATCATTCCATACAATCCTTCACTTATGCCATTAGCCAAACACTTGAGGCAAAATATGACCTATGGCGAAGTACTTCTTTGGAATGAATTGAAACAAAAGAAAATGATGGGTTTTGATTTTGACCGACAAAGACCAATGCTAAATTATATCGTTGATTTTTATTGCAAAGATTTGATGCTAGCCATTGAAATCGACGGTGAAAGCCACGATGATCAACTAGAAGCAGATGAAAAGAGGCAAAAAGAATTAGAAAATGTTGGGGTCAATTTTTTACGATTTGATGAGCAATTTGTAAGAAATGATATTGGAAATGTTTTATACAATATTCAAAATTGGATAGAAGAAAATGGCTTTAAATCTTTAACCCACCCCTAACCCCTCCAAGGAGGGGAAGCACACAATTTGACAAATCGCTACAGCCACAACTCATCTTTGTATACAGAAAAATCGGCAAATCAAAATTATCTAGGGCCTTTGCGTGAAACAAAAACTATTTACCTTTACGCAGCATTATGGACAATCCCAATCTTCAAGCCAACAATAGCAATAACCCTGCCGATAAGGAATACGAAAACAGTATCCGCCCGCAGAGTATTGAAGATTTTTCGGGTCAACCACAGTTAATTGAAAACCTCCGCATTTTTGTCAAAGCCGCTAACCAGCGTGGTGAAGCCCTAGACCATATTTTATTTCATGGACCTCCGGGATTGGGCAAAACAACTTTATCCCGCATTGTAGCCAACGAACTAGGAGCCAATATTAAAGAAACGAGCGGCCCCGTAATAGAAAAACCAGGAGATCTAGCAGGAATTTTAATAGCCCTTGAGCCCCGTGATGTTTTGTTTATTGATGAGATACACCGCTTGAGCACAGTAGTAGAAGAATACCTCTACGCAGCCATGGAAGATTTTAGGATAGACATTATGATCGATAGCGGACCTGCTGCTCGATCAGTACAAATCAATCTAAATCCTTTCACGCTTGTGGGTGCCACCACCCGATCGGGCCTGCTGACGGCTCCCTTACTTTCTCGATTTGGTATCAAATCGCGCCTAGATTATTACAACACGGATGTTTTGCAAGGCATTATTTTGCGATCGGCACATTTGCTGAATGTAAAAACCACCTCGGATGCCGCCTTGGAAATTGCCCGACGCAGTCGAGGTACTCCCCGTATTGCCAATGGCCTTCTGCGCCGAATGCGCGACTTTGCGCAAGTTTTGGGCAATGGCGTTATTGATATGGGTATTGCCGAACATGGTCTTCGTGCCTTGAATGTTGATGCCAATGGCCTCGATGAAATGGACAATCGTATCCTTACGGCACTTATTGACAAATTTAAGGGCGGACCTACAGGTATTAGCAATATTGCTACCACAGTAGGCGAAGAAGCAGGAACAATTGAAGAAGTGTATGAGCCTTTCCTCATCCAAGAAGGCTATATTATCCGCACGCCACGTGGCAGAGAAGCTACGGAAAAATCCTACAAACACCTCAAAAGAACAGGATGGCGGGGCGATAGCCATACATTGTTTTAAGCCTTTACCATTAAAATAGGTCCTTTACCATTTTATTAGAATGGTCCCAACCATTACCCTCCTAAGCATTTGTTTTTATAGAGACTTTGAAAATTTGCAAGAGCATTTATGGTCGAAATGCCTGGCCAAGCCTAATGGCTTGAGCTTTATGTTTACAGGTCGAGCAGCTGTGTTTTTCAATAACACAAATATTTGTTTGCAAAAAAGGATACATCAGCAAAGCCAATATGAAATGCTCCTAATATCCACAAATGCTTTAAAAACATAATTCATTACATGTAAAGAAAACCAAATCATCAACGCAAGCATGATGATAACAATACAATGGAGAATTGCAGCCATTCATCAACAAAAAAATCAAGGGCAAGGCTCAATTAAAATGCTTAGTTAGCAAATAGTCTTTTACATTTGTAGCCAATCGACAAAGACAACTATGGCTAGAGAAATAAGTATATTAGGAGCAGGCTTGGTAGGTTCTTTACTGGCAGTAATATTGCGCAAGAAAGGGCATCAAGTCAAAATTTACGAACGCCGACCAGACATGCGTAAAGTAAGCGGATATGCCGGCCGTTCTATCAATCTGGCAGTAAGCGTGCGTGCATGGAAAGCACTCGAAATGGCGGGCATTAGAGAAGAGATTGAACCTATCGCCATACCCATGTACGGTCGCAGTTTGCACATGCCCGATGGTAGCAGCGCTTATCAACAATATGGTAAAAACAATGAAGCCATCTACTCGGTAAGCCGTGGTGAACTGAATCGAAAATTGATGGATCTTGCTGAAAAGAATGGGGTTGAAATTCTATTCGACCATCGTTGTACAGGTGTAAATTTAGCTACAAACGAATTAAGCTTTGAAGTATTAGGTAGCGCAAAAAAAGAAAATGCTGATTTGCTTTTTGGTGCTGATGGGGCATTCTCTGCACTAAGAATGAGCTATGGCTTTTCTGATAGGGTCAATACCTCCCAAAACTATTTGGAACATGGCTATAAAGAATTAACTATTCCCGCTTCAGCAGCAGGCGGATTTTTGATCGAAAAAGAGGCTTTACACATTTGGCCAAGGCATAATTATATGCTCATTGCCTTACCCAATATGGATGGCAGCTTTACCTGTACCTTGTTTTTCCCTTTTGAAGGCGCTCCTTCTTTTCAATCTTTACAAACGCGCGAAGACATTAGTCATTTTTTACAAAGCAGCTTCCCAGATGCTTACGCATTATCGCCTACAATGGTGGACGACTTTATCAATAATCCTACAGCATCGCTCATTACAACAAGGGTATTCCCCTGGCATTTTGGCGACAAGAACGCCTTAATAGGTGATGCGGCGCATGCTATTGTTCCTTTTTATGGACAAGGGATGAATTCTGGTTTTGAAGACTGTACCGTACTATTGGATTTAATTGAACAATATGGAGAAGATTGGTCGCGCATCCTTCAAGAATATGAAACGAAACGCAAGCCAAACGGTGATGCGGTGGGCGAATTAGCCTTGTTGAACTTTATCGAAATGCGCGACAAAGTCGCCGACCCCACTTTTTTAGAAAGAAAAAAAATCGAAAAAGAATTGGGAAAACTATTTCCCAAAGAATTTATCTCGGTGTACGAGATGGTATCTTTTAGCCATACCCCTTATGATACGGTAATGAAATGCATTGCTGCACAAGACGAATTGCTAGGCAAGGTGATGTCTGCGGGCCACTTTGACGAATTAATAGCCAGCGATGCATTTAAAAACCAACTCAGCACATGGATTAAAAACTACCACACATCGGTACAACAACTAGATTTTGGCACTACAACAAATTAATAAACGCTGGGCCTTAAAACCAGCAGATACAAACACAATACGCAACTTGCAGGATGGCCTCAACATACATCCTGCTCTATGCCGTTTATTGGCTTTGCGTGGTATGAATAATTTTGACGATGCCAAAGATTTTTTCCGACCAGAAATAAACCAATTACACAACCCTTTTTTAATGAAGGGCATGCGCGAGGCTGTAAACCGCATCAGCGACGCTATTGAATGGAATGAAAGGATATTGGTGTATGGGGATTATGATGTAGATGGTACGACATCCGTTGCGGTAATGTATTCTTTTTTGCGCGAGCGATACAAAGGACAATTGTCTTTTTATATTCCTCATCGCTATCGCGAGGGCTATGGCGTCTCTAAACAAGGAATAGACTTTGCCATTGCCAATGGCTACACTTTAATGATCACCCTTGACTGTGGCATCAAGTCGGCAGAACTAGTGGCATATGCCAAAGAAAAAGGCATAGATGTCATCATATGCGACCACCATACTCCAGACGAAATTTTGCCCCCAGCATTTTCAATATTGAATCCCAAACAAAAAGATTGCCCATACCCTTTTAAAGAATTGAGTGGCTGTGGTATTGGATATAAATTGATTTGTGCTTTGGCGCAAGCGTGGACATTAGCTACCGAAACCACAACTTGCTATTTAGATTTAGTAGCCACGAGTATTGCTGCAGATATAGTTCCTGTAGATGGTGAAAACCGCATCCTTGCTTATTATGGGATTAAGATGGCTAATGAAAACCCTTCACTCTCCATCAAGACCTTAAAGGATATTTCGGGCTTAATCAAGACCATTACCCTTTCGGATTTAGTGTTTGCGATAGGTCCAAAAATTAATGCTGCAGGCAGGATGGATGATGCCAAAAAAGCAGTGGATTTGTTTGTTGAAAAAAATCCAGAAAATATAAAGGCACTTGCTGCCGAACTCATGTCGGATAATACCGACCGCAAAGAAGTAGATAAAAATATTACCGAAGAAGCATTGAGCATTTTGGAAAACGACCCCAAACTTGCAAGTAAAAAATCAACGGTCTTATACAAAGAGCATTGGCATAAAGGCGTAGTAGGCATTGTGGCGAGCCGATTAATTGATTATTGCTATCGACCCACTATTGTATTGACATTAAGTAATGGCAAAATATCTGGCTCTGCGCGCTCTGTGATGGGATTTAATGTGTACGAGGCCATACACGAATGTCGGGATTTATTGGAAAATTATGGTGGGCACTTTTATGCAGCGGGCATTACTATGCGTCCCGAAAATTACCCTCTTTTTGTAGAAAAATTTGAGCAGGTTGTATCCAAAAGTATTGAGCCACACATGCTCACTCCTGAGATAGAAATTGATGCCGAGATAGAATTGGAAGATATCAAACCAGCATTTTATAATATCATCAAACAGTTCGAACCTTTTGGCCCCAACAACATGCGTCCCGTATTTTGCACACGTAATGTGCGCGACTACCAAGGCAATTCGCGTATTGTCAAAGAGCAGCATATTAAATTTGTGCTGACCAATGGCCGTGGTACTGTTGTGGATGGTATTGGATTTAAAATGGCTGAAAAATTCCGCTACACCAGCCCCGGCGCTTTTGATATTGTGTATACATTAGATGAGAACGAATTTAATGGTGTCACCAAATTACAAATGAAGGTAATAGACATTCGCCCTGCGCATTAATGGCAAAGCATATCGATGCCAATGCTGAAAATATTAACCCGCAATAAGGCAAAAAAACGCCACAACATTAAAGTTGTGGCGTTTTCAATTCAAAGACATTCTAGCGTCTTTAGACGAATTGCCCTAGACTCTCTTCTATAATATCAATACACTCGTCGATTTGTTTGCGTGTAATCACCAAAGGTGGCGCGAACCTAATTTTATCACCATGAGTGGGCTTGGCTAATAGACCGTTTTCCATCATACGCAAGCAAAGATCCATTGCTGCATCATCACCCAAGCTGTCGTGCCCAATAACCATTGCCGTAAACAATCCTTTGCCCCGCACTTCCTTGATATAAGGACTATTGAGGGCTTTCAGTTTAGCTCTAAAATAATCGCCTTGCGCAATAGCATTTTCGCACATTTTTTCTTCTTTCAGCACTTTCAAGGCCTCGATAGCTACGGCACAAGCAAGGGGATTACCACCATAAGTGCTACCATGCTGCCCAGGTTTAATCAGCATCATGATTTCATCGTCGGCCAATACTGCCGAAACGGGAATGGTTCCACCCGATAAGGCTTTACCGAGGATCACAATATCAGCGCGTACATCTTCATGATCGCAAGCAAGTGGCATACCTGTGCGGCCCAGGCCGGTTTGTATTTCATCGGCAATAAAGAGCACATTAGCTTCGCGGCAAAGGGTTGCTGCCTCAGAAAGATAACCTTCATCGGGCACTACCACACCTGCTTCGCCTTGAATAGGCTCTATCAAAAAGCCTGCTACATTAGGGTCTTTCAATGCTGCTCTTAAAGATTCAATATTGTTGTACGCCACGGTTTCATACCCGGGCATAAAGGGTCCGTAATTGATTTGAGATGAAGGGTCATTGCTAAATGAAATAACATTGAGGGTACGCCCATGGAAATTGTTTTCACAAACCAATATTTTTGCGGCACCTTCAGCTATTCCCTTTACTTCATATCCCCAACGACGCGCCATTTTAATGGCCGTTTCTACAGCTTCTACGCCTGTATTCATGGGCAAAACTTTGTCGTAGCCAAAATATGCTGTAATGTATTGTGCATATTCACCCAATAAATTATTGTGAAAAGCACGAGAGGTAAGGGTTAATTTTTGTGCTTGCTGCACCAATACATTGATAATGCGGGGATGACAGTGGCCCTGATTGACTGCAGAATATCCTGATAAAAAATCAAAATATTGTTTACCATCCACATCCCATACATGCACGCCTTTGCCCTTGTCTAGTACAACAGGCAGGGGGTGGTAATTATGTGCACCATGATCTTCTTCGAGCTGGAGATATTGCTGAGATTTTGGGGAAATATGCGTAGTTGCTAACATGGTGACAAAGGTAGAAACTTAATTGATAAAATAGGAACCAACAACATAAGTGTACTCTATGTTTGTGTTAAAAAAAAGATGTAATATGCGTTATCTAATGACTTTTGTTAGCGTTTTTATGGCACAAGATTTGGACAAGTCTTTTGTTGGCATTACTGATACATAATTGATGAAACAATCCCGCTTTTTGATTTTTGCTGTACTATTTCTACTCCATCATGTGGTGGGGGCACAAAATAGTATTCCAAAAGCTAAAAATGGACAAGGATTATTCGACCCAAAACTTCAAAAATCAGCCGAGGACATACTTGCCCGACCAGCCCGAAAAGCGCAAGATGCTCAAATAAAAGCCTTTGTAGATTCCTTTTTGAAGATTGGGACCGAAGAGTCAAGTGACCAAATTGCCCACAAAAAGCACAGCATCAAAGGGATTGTTCGAGATGTCAATACCAACGAAGGCATACCCTTTGCACAAATTCGTTTTCCGAAAAGCACTATTGGTAGCAGCACAGAGCTAGATGGTACATTTGTATTTGAGTACAATAATGCCCCAAGTGACACTTTGTTGATTAGTGCGGTTGGCTACAAAGCCAGCATCAGATTAATAAATCAAGATCTTCAGGAAATTAATCTAGAAATAGACCTCGCCCGCAGCGAAAATCTCCTGCGTGAAGTCATCATCAAACCCGGAGAGGATCCGGCTATTGCTTTGGTGAAAAAAATTATTGCTGCCAAACCCAATAATAATCCTGACAAGTACAACAATTATAAGTATGAATTGTACAACAAGTTAGAATTAGATCTTGTACGAATGAGCCGTGCACAATTCAGCAAAATCCCCTTGATGAAGCCCTTTGCTTTTGTGTTTGACAACGTGGATTCCTTCTCTGAAAAAAAACCATTTCTACCGGTATTCCTCACCGAAACATTATCCGATTATTATTTTCAACGTAGCCCTAAAAAGACAAAAGAATTTGTAAAGGCGAGCCAAATAAAAGGCATCGAAAACGAAAGTGTCACCCAGTTTCTAGGTGGCATGTACCAACAGATCAATTTGTACAGCAATTTTATTGACGTGTTCGACAAGCAATTTGTCAGTCCGATCAACAACAATGCAACCAACTATTATCGATACCAAATCAAAGACACTCAATATGCCTACGGACATAGAATTATCTTGGTACAATTTGCCCCTAAGCGAGCAGCCGAAAACTGTTTTATCGGCGATTTTTGGGTGGTAGATTCCATCTTTGCCCTACAAAGGATAAGTCTCGACATTGCTGCGGATGCCAATATTAATTTGGTCAATAGAGTAAGCTTGTACCAAGAATTTGCACCAGTTGGCGACACACTATGGTTTAATGTGAAAGATAAATTCATTGCCGATTTTACGATACCCTATGGCGGCAAAAAGATGCCAGGTTTTATAGGTCGCAAAACGACCTCTTACAAAAATGTGTTGCTTAACGATACTGTTGTGAGCAATTTGGTCAATGATAAAAAACTAAAACAAGATGTAATCATCGCGGAAGGCGCACGCAATAAGGGCAACGAATTTTGGAATGTAATGCGCCATGATACGCTGAATAGAAACGAGAAAGCCATCTATTCCATGATCGATACGCTCAATGCAATGCCTCTTTTCAACCGTACCAAAAACGTGATTTCTTTCTTAGCCAAAGGGACACAGAATGTGGGGATATTTGAGTTTGGGCCTTATTGGGCCTTATATAATAACAATCCAATAGAAGGGCATCGATTCCGATTTTCGATGGGTACAACGCCCAAATTGTTTAAAGATATTTACCTCAATGGCTATGCCGCTTATGGCAGCTACGACCAAAGATTCAAATACAAACTATCCGGATTATGGCTAATAGATCGCCATCCAAGGCACCGCATTTATGCTGCTTATACCAGTGACCTAGATAGAAGTATTAGTTATTATAGCGAGGCTGCAACGGATAACTTTTTTAGCAACTTAGTACGCAAACGATATTTGCCCTTCAAATTAGCCTTTGTAAAAGATGCACGATTTGAGCATTACAAAGAATATTTCAATGGCTTCAGCCACGAACTTACTTTTTTGCGCAAAGAATTTACCCCATACGCACCTTTGCCCTCAAACAGCATTTTCAGAAACGAAAATGGAATCCAATCAAACAATGTAGTTAATTCTGAAGTGGGTATTAAACTAAGATTTGCCTACAAAGAGCGCTTTCTGGAAGGAGATTATTATCGTTTTAGCATTGGCACTAAATACCCCGTTGTATCTGTGCGATTGGCTCTTGGACTGAAGAATGTACTCAACAGTGGTTATGAATATCAGAAGTTGAGCATCAATGTTTCGGACTATCTAAAACTGCCACATTTGGGTACCATTACGTACAATGTTTTTGCAGGTAAACACTTTGGCACCTTACCTTATCCACTTTTAGAGGTACATCCTGGCAACGATTTTTATTATTACAACCAATATGCATTTAGCATGATGAACCGCTTTGAATTTTTAAGCGATACCTATGCTGGATTTATGTTTGAACACAATATTGGCGGAGGCCTTTTTAATTATGTTCCTTTACTCAAAAAAGTAAAACTGCGCCAATTTTATACTGTAAAATCGGCTATAGGCAGCCTAAACGAAGCCAATAAAAAACTGAACCTAAATCAAGGCTTTGATTTTAAAACATTACAAGGGAATCCTTACTTAGAAATAGGCACAGGAGTTGATAATATTTTCCAGATGTTCCGTATCGACTTTGTATGGCGCGTAGCACCAACACCTGCAGCCAATGAGCCGCTCGAAAAACGCTTTGGCGTTTTCGGTAGTTTTAAAGTGGGATTTTAATAGGCACCCATATTAGTGCCGCCAGCAATATCATCAAGATTGGTTCCAAAGAATGGCGTAATGCCTGCATTCGCAGCTGGAGAGCCACTCTTAAGGCGGTAATTCCATTTATCGAAATCTTCAAACTTGGGGTCTTCATTAAATTTGCAGCCAGAAAAAGAGACCAGTGAATTGACTTCCTTCGCTTTGATTAAGCAATTTTGAAAACGCACATCAAAAGTTCCAGCACCTTTCTGATTACAAATAAGTTCGTTTTCGAGCGAGCCATACACAATGCAATTTTGAACATTGATTTTCAAATTCCCTGGTATAAAACCGGTTTGGCTCGTATCTAGATAATTCAGCAAACTCATTACAGGCGACTCAGAATGATTAACCCATTTTGTACCATAAGTAACGAAAGTACATTGTGCAAAATCAAAATTACCACCTTGAAAAACACCTATATTTTGAGCACCACAGGTATTAATCATGCTGTTGCGCATTTGTACCTTACCCCCAAAACTCAGCAAGCCATAGCCAATAGAATTTTGAATAATGCAATTGTCGATTTGCACACCATCGGCGGCATTGGCAAGGCTTTTATTATTATCTACCTGAATGGCAGCAGGCTGAACAAAACTACCCAACAGCGAAGTGCTATTGCCACAATTTTTAATAATCATCCATTTCAATTGATTATGGCTACTGTTCTCGGTAAAGTAAAGACCACCCCATTCTCCAGGCAAATCCAGATAGGAAAAATAACTACGGTCAATGCGATCACTCTGAAAAATGACGCTATCTTTTTTCGTTCCCTTAACCAATAAGGTACCCTCTACAAAAAGCCGCGAATTAGGATGTACATATATTCTACAACCAGGATTAATCGTTAAGGTTTGACCTTTGTCTACAAGGGCATTATTGATAATTACATAGGGCAATACATTATCCCAGCTTTGTGTAGTCAAGACACTATCAAAAACATAACGCGCATTTTGTCCATAAGCGATAACAGGTATTGTAAATTCTTTGCCATTTAGCGTTGCAATCAATTTGTCTTCTACTACAAAAGGCGAAAGACTAGAATTGGGATCGATAGTAACCGTACTGTAGACATATAAACTATCACGCGCGGCCAATTCTTGATCTTTTACTTCATTACCCGAAATGCCATTTACATTCAGCTTAAAGGAAGAACTATTACCCTTAGCCAAGCGAACACTACTCAGTTTTATGGGTTGATTTTGCTCATTAAAGATTTTGATTTTGTAGGTAGCACTACCCAATGAGGCAAATACCGTATCAAACAATAGCGTGTCTGCCGAGAAGCGAAGAACACCGCCCGTGTTCAATAATTGGGTCTTTCTGCAAGAGCTCGAAAAAAGACTCAGCGTTACAAAAAATAAAATGATAAAAAAGCTGAATAGGCGCATAGCAATATGGAGCAAGAAAAATTTGAGAAGGTAAAATTAAAGATTTTTATACTGACTAACCATGCCATAAACGAAACAGCACTCTTTTTGTTGTGCCGCCAACAAACTTTTCTGTTTTAACCTCTTTTCATTTATGTCTATAATCTACCTACACAAACCCTAAACTTGCCACTAGACAGCGAACTCATTTTGAAAGATTATTTCTTGGCTGCCCATCAATTTATATATCTCAGTACAGAGAAAATCGCCGATAGCTATTATAAAGGATGGAGCCCTACTGAATGGGTGAGCACTATTCAATAAGCTATGTGAAGAGGTATCCTATTTAAACTAAACCCAACAATTTCTTCGTAAAATTATCCCAACTGTATTGCTCTTTTTCCCTCTTTATCTTTTGTTCAAGATCTGGAATAGAATGGGGTTCGAAAAAACGAATGATTGCATTAGCAATAGCTGTTGGATTAGGCTCAGCCACAAAACCCACTTTGCCATCGGGTACATTTTCAGCCAAGCCACCTACATTGGTCACCACCATTGGCTTTTCAAAATGATATGCAATCTGCGTAATACCACTCTGGGTGGCCGTTTTGTAGGGTTGTACAATTAAATCTGCTGCACAAAAATAATAACGCACTTCGTCATTAGGGATAAAATTAGTGAAGAGCTTTACGGCGCTTTGCAATTGGTATTGTTCTATCAATTGGGTATACGCTGCTTCATCGCCATAAAATTCACCCGCTATAATCAACTTTATATTCTGATTTTTTATTCGCTCATCGTTCATGGCTTCGAGCAACCAATCAAGGCCTTTGTACTTGCGAATAAAACCAAAAAACAAAAGGTATTTATCGGTGGGATTTAAGCCCAATTTGCCAAGTGCCTCCTCTTGGGTAACTGCTACACCATAATTGTCGTACAATGGATGTGGTGTATACACAGAAGGCTTATTGCTAAAGCTTTTCAGGTCGTTCAATACTTCGCGACTCATCGCCACAAAAGCATCCACAGGCTTGAGAAAATACTTAGTAAAGGCCACATCACCAAAACGCTTTTCGTGCGGAATTACATTATCAGTAATGCTGATGATTTTAGTGTGTTTGTTGCCACGAACAATACGCAATAGGGTACCCAAACAAGGCCCCATAAAGGGCAGCCAAAAACGAACAATGATTAAGTCGGCACGTTCATTTTTGATTTTATTTCCTTGGATCAACCAATTGAGTGGATTGATAGAATTAATAACACTCTTTATCTTTAAGTTCTTTGGTGCAGCTTCGCTAGTAAACTGAGATTTACCAGGGAAAAGCAAGGAGGGATATTGAAGTGAAAATGAATAAATAATGACTTCGTGCCCCTGTGTTTGCAACACTTCGGCCATACGCTCGTTAAAGGTAGCGATACCGCCACCACGCAGGGGGTGAGCCGAACCAAGGACAATTATTTTCATTTTTTTGTGGTATAATTTAAGTCAAGGTAAAATCAATTTGTGCTTGAGCATAATCTTCAGGCACACCAATATCTATAAAATAGCCATCAGATTCGAACCCAAAAAACATTTGCTCCACAACCAATTTTTCTAAATAATCTTTTTCAAAAGAGAACTTTAGCGCTCGTTCTTTTTGTTTAAAATAACTTCTATCAATGACATAAACGCCTCCATTGATTAATCCTTCTGTATAATATTTTTTCTCCTGAAAGGCATGCACAGCTTGCATTTCATCCACTTCAACCACCCCATAACGATCAAAATTTTCCATCTGCTTCAATGCCAATGTGGTTTTGGCATTCTTCGATTGATGCAATTGAAGCATTGCAGCAAAATCTACCCGAAACATAGTATCCCCATTCAAGACAAAAACATGTTCAGCTCTTGCTTTTTGCATCGCTAATGCAATGCCCCCACCCGTACCCAAGGCTTCCTTTTCGATGACTATTTTTATCTCAAATTCCCAATCGGTTGCTATCAACCAATTCTCTACTATTTCGTGCTTGTACCCTAAAGACAGAATCACTGTAGAACAATGTTGGGTCTCCAAATATCGAAATAAATGAAA
>JAXITL010000002.1:0-72510 GCA_034680125.1 Chitinophagaceae bacterium | reverse complement strand
GTGATTTAGATTAATTGAATAGTTTTTATTGCTTTTCCATCACTTCGGCATCTATGTGGAGGTTATGGGTACCTTTATTGCTATTGGTAAAGATATTCACAATTTTATTTTGCATACCGACCTTACCCGTAGAATTAAATTTAACGTTGATGACAGCAGATGCACCAGGTGCAATGGGTTCGTGGGGATAATTCGGAACCGTGCAGCCACATGCACCGGCTGCATTGGTTATGAGTAGGGGAGCCTGGCCGTTGTTTTTAAAAACAAAATCGTAAGAAGCAGATTCTCCTTCATACATTTTCCCAAAACTGTGGCTAGTATCCGTAAAATCCATAGTAGCCAAAGTTTTGGTTACTTCTTCACCAGCATGAGCTGTACGTGGATTATTGATTAAAGAAGTGTTTAGTTTCTTTTTAGAAGACATTTCCTTTTCGGATGCCGCTCCAGTACAGGCAGCCAATAGTAAGAGGTAAGTACCTAAAGCAAGATTTACTATTTTCCAATGTTTCATAATACAAATGTTGAATATAGAGAATTAAGAAAATAAGGTATTAGCGTGCTAAGCGGTCTTGTTTGATGATTTTTTTGTCTTTTTCTAGATCTTTTAAAATCTTATCCAATACGGCATTGACAAAGTGTCCACTTTGTGGTGTACTGTATTGTTTTGCGATTTCAATATATTCGTTGATAGTGACTTTGGTCGGTATGGTTTCAAAATACAACAGCTCACAAAGGCCTAATCGCAATAAAATCAAGTCGATTTGCGCCACACGATCCGATTCCCAATTGATGAGTTTTGGTTCGATTAATTCCATGCAATAATCTGCTTTTTCAATTGCCGTTGCCAAAAGGGTTTTTGCATATTCCAATTTTTCGCCTGTAAGCAAGGCCATAAAATTGATGTTGGCACTGTTTTTGAAAAAATTGTCCATCAATATATAAATCATTTCTTTGTCATCTTCCCAGCCCGAAATTTCGTCTTGGAGATACGTTTGAAAATCTTCATTATTGATGATAAGCTCTGTCCAAATATATCGAATGATTGCTTTTTCTGATTTAGCATCGCGGCCTTCAACAGCAATATACGTTTGATAAAGAGCAGAGGTACATAGTTGTTGGTATAGTTTTTTTACCCAATCTTGGTCAATACCTTGGAGAATGTCTGAAGAACTAAGCTTTTGTTGATAGGTTTCGTTACTTAAGGTTTTCCAAATAAATTCATTGCCTGCAATCTTTGTATTTACATTTTTATCCGCCTCGGTAGGTACATATTTCGAAGAGCGAAAACGAGCATCAATTTCAGCGTATTGCGCTATTGAAGCTACATAAGCAATAGTGGTGGTGAATAATTCAAGCGATAAGGCTAGTTTTTCGTTTAGGATTTTTAAGCCTAAAGCGGTAGCGATATCATTATTATCGGGTTGGGCAGCATGCAGGGTATATAAAGTTTGCATCACTTTTACCCGAATATTTCTACGACTGATCATAATGCCTTAAAAGAGCGTTTGAGTGTTTTTTTGAGTGTGCAAATGTAGCGCAATTTTCTTGCTTTAATCGTGCAAATTGCCATTTATTGATAGTTTTAGGGTTTTGATATCCTTATTGAACATGTCTATTCAAGGCACAATAAAGAATCAAAACAAGGAGCATTTGTATTTGCTAACTATAATTCTTTACAAAATCACTAATTAAATAGGCAATCAACTTTCCCGTACTGGTATCTGATTTGCCATTGGCCAATTGTGTTGCGCCCTCGCAAAGATGCAAATAGGCGGGATGGCATTTATCGGCAGCTAGTGCAACAAATTGTCGGGCTTGTAGGGTGCTGATACCCACGGGTGTGGCCGCACTACTCAATACATTTTGAATACAATCTAGATCAAGCTCGATGCCTGTTGGTTGCCCATCAGTAAAGTTTACAGCTTGCAAAACAGATTCTTTAAAATCAACATTTTGCTGAATAAAAATGTCTTCGAAAAAACTGAATTGAATGCTTTCATCTTGCAGCAAATCATTGATAACGGCCGCACTGTTATAATTTTCGTGCAAACCAACCATGGCGTATTGGCCTAAATAATGTTCTGACTTTGCATAGCGAAAACCATTACCACTGTGCCTTCCTTCCTTAATTCTATAATCACTGTGCGCATCTAGGTTGATACAATTTATAGATTGTTCATAAGCTAATGAAGCACCTTTGAGCAATCCATAAGCATTGTTGTGACCGCCGCCAATAACAATAGGTATTTTGCCCGCCTCAATAATTTTTTGAATAATTGGATAAAGCTCATTGTCGATTTGAGCGACTAGCTGACGCAATTGCTCAACACTCATATCTTGAGATGCCTGCATCCATTCTGAAAAATCAAGATGGCCTAATACCAATAATTCTTCACCTGTAAATTGGGTTGTGGATTGAATATTGAGTAAAGATTGAAGAGCACTTGCCCAAGCAGTATGGGCACCACCAAGGCCAGCATTAGCACGTACACCTATATCTTCAGGAATACCCAATAAGACAAAGGCTGCATTACTTTGTAACAAACATTCTTCCCAAGTAGCTGTGGGTAAAACAAGTGCTACTTTTTCGCCCAATTTAACTTCGCCAGGACGATGATTGACTAATAATTGAAGATGTTCTTTGTCGAGAAGAGAAAGGTATTTGCTCATACTTGTATTGGTTAATAAAGAACAAGGTAAGCTTATTCGCTAAGGGGCAAGTCTGAATTTTTGCCATTGGTTGGTCTTATCTAATTCAAAACAAATCCTATCGTGCAAACGGCTTGATCTTCCTTGCCAAAACTCTACACGATTAGGCTGCAATCGGTAGCCTCCCCAATGCTCAGGACGATGGATTTCTTTACCATCAAAATGCTCTAGAAATTCTTTTTCTTTGGCTTCTAAAACAGCCCTGTTTTCAATAATCGAGCTTTGTGGAGAAGCCCAAGCGCCAAGTCTGCTGCCGCGCGGACGACTTAAATAATACGTGTCACTTTCCGCTTCACTCACTTTTTCGATAAGGCCTTCAATACGCACTTGTCGCTCCAATTCAGGCCAAAAGAATACCAATGCCGCATTGGGATTAACAGAAAGGTTTTTACCCTTATTGCTTTGGTAGTTGGTGAAAAAAGTAAAACCCTTATCGTCTATTGCTTTGAGTAGTACGATACGGGCGTGAGGCTTCGATTGGTCATCAACCGTAGCCAAAGTCATCGCATTAACCTCATTCACCATGGCTGCATCAGCTTGCGCAAACCATTTTTCGAAAAAGACAATGGGATTTTCACCCAAATCGGCCTCGTCAAGCGTGGCTTGCATATAGTCTTTGCGAATGTCGGCGATTGAACTCAAGGATATTATTCTTTGTTTTTTGCAAACACGTATTTAAACATTACGTAAACAAGTTCTGCGGTAAGCAACAAACTTGTTCCCCAAGCTAAAATAACACCTGCTTTGTTGCCAGCGTCGTAGAATGCGTTTAAAACTATTGGATTAGACATAAAATTGTGCGGTTGTAAATTAGGAGTGCAAGGTACTAAGTGAAGTTTAAAAAAAAGCCAAATGATGTAAAAAAATATAAGCTTAGGTATCTTGTCTTTTTCTTTAAAACATTATTTATTCAAAAGTGAATAGCCAATAGGAAAATAGATTGGAGTACCTACTGCCTTAGGCAAGTGGCTATAGATCCATCAAAGGTTTATAAGAATCGTTTATTTCTTCGAAGTCTTCAACCATCATCGCTAAAATATCTTAAATGGTAAAAGCATAAAGCCTTGTGCTGCATTGTGAAAAGGTATACAGAGCCCTGATTTGATTGGAGCAACAGTCAAATAATTTGTTCCTAACAATTTTGTCCTTACTTTTCGTGCCAAATTGGTTGCTTATCGATAGTATGTTTTTACGCCATATACCATTTCTTAAAGCAGTATTAATGTACGCCTGCACAGCATTTGGTGGGCCGCAAGTACATATTGCTATGATGGTAAAAACTTTTGCTCAAAAGCGTAAAGATGTTACCGAAGAAGAATTGATGGAGTATAATGCCTTCTGTCAAATATTACCTGGTCCTTCTTCCTCACAAACAGTATTTCTAATTGCCTATCGGCGCGGTGGCGTTCCTTTAGCCTTGCTTACTTTGTTGATTTGGATATTGCCAGCAACCTTGTTAATGGCCCTGTTTTCTTTTTTGTTGATATACCTCGATGCACAAAAATTACAGGAACAGTTATTTAGCTTTGTAAAGCCAATGTCACTAGGCTTCATCATTTACGCTGCCATCAAAATGATGCAGAAAAGTGTCAAACATCTGGCCACTTGGGCCATAATGTTGGGTAGTATTGCAGCCACAGTATTTATAAAATCACCTTGGGTTTTTCCTTCCATCATTATTGCTGCAGGCATTATTAGTAATTTTAGTGACAAGCGAATTCCGGGTGAAAATCCGTCCCACTTTAAAGTAAATTGGAACATACTGTGGGTATTCTTTGGATTATTTGCCACAGCGGGTATCTTAAGTGAATGGGCAAGATTAAATCATTGGGAGCATCGTCGTGCCTTTAACTTATTTGAGAACTTTTATCGTTTTGGAAGCATTGTTTTTGGAGGAGGCCAGGCCCTTATCCCCATGATGCTATATCAGTTTGTATCTCGGCCCCAAACACCTTGGATAAACCAAAGCCAATTGCTAACGGGTTATGGTATGTTGCAAGCTGTGCCTGGCCCAGTATTTTCAATATGCACTTTTGTGGGCGGTATTGCTATGAGTACATATGGTCCGATTTGGCAAATTATTGGATGTTTGACGGCTACCGTTGGTGTGTTTTTACCCAGCACCTTATTGTTGCTTTTCCTTTTTCCCTTGTATCAAAATCTCAAAAAATATGTCGTTATTTTTCGCTCAATTGAAGGGATTAATGCCGCTATTGTAGGTATTGTGTGGGCATCGGGTATCGTATTGTTCAAGCAAACGACTATGCACTTAGAAATAGCAACCATCGTAGTAGCAGGACTTACCTTTGCAATGCTTTATTTTACAAAAATCCCTGCACCTTTTATTGTGTTGGGTTGGTTGTTATTGGGTTGGGTTACCCATTTGTAAATCATTTTTTAGGATTTAGTTCGAGAACATTTTTTTGCTTTGCAAGATCTACCTTAATTTCGCCCGATAATTATTTCAAAACAAAAAATTTCAAATTCATAATTCCATGTCTGTATTCGCATCCACTAATTTTCAAGGTCATAAAGCACTTATTCGTGTAGATTTCAATGTGCCTATCAAAAACGATGTTATTGGCGACGATACCCGTATTCGCGCAGCTATTCCTACCATTTTAAAGGTATTGAATAATGGTGGATCAGTAGTGTTAATGAGCCATTGGGGCCGTCCTATCAAGGATATGGAAAAGAAACCAGAACTAACTAAAGCGGACTTTTCTTTGTCAAGAATTGTTAATCGATTGAGTGAGTTGTTAGGAAAACCAGTACAATTTGCAGAAGACTGTATTGGGGAAGATGCAGCTAATAAAGCTAAGAATCTTGCTGCTGGCGAGGTATTGTTGCTCGAAAATTTGCGTTATTACAAAGAGGAAGAAAAAGGAAATGAAGCATTTGCGCAGCAATTAGCCAGCTATGGTGATGTGTATATCAATGATGCCTTTGGCACAGCACACCGTGCTCATGCCTCTACATCAGTGATAGCCCAATATTTTTCAAGAGAAAAAAGAATGTTTGGTTTATTAATGGAGGCCGAAGTATTGGCTGCAGAGAAGGTATTACACAAAGCCGAACGTCCCTTTACAGCAATTGTTGGTGGGGCAAAGGTTTCCGACAAAATTTTAATTATTGAAAACCTATTGAATAAGGCCACCGATATCATTATTGGGGGTGGCATGGCTTATACTTTTTTCAAAGCACAAGGAGGCAAAATTGGCGGTTCTCTTTGCGAAGACGACCGAATGGAATTAGCACTTGAATTGCTTGAAAAAGCCAAAGCAAAAGGCGTAAATATTCACCTTCCTGTCGATAGTATCATTGCAGACAAATTTGCCGCTGATGCGCAAACAGACTTAGCCAACAATACGGCTATACCTGATGGATGGATGGGATTAGATATTGGCAGCGAAGCTTGTATCGCCTTTTCAGAAGTCATCACCCGTAGTAAAACTATTTTATGGAATGGCCCAATGGGTGTATTTGAAATGGAAAAATTTCAAAATGGCACAAAAACAATTGCAGAATCGGTGGTGTCAGCAACGGCCAATGGAGCTTTTTCTTTAGTAGGTGGTGGGGATAGCGTTTCGGCTGTTAATAAATTCGGCTTTGCAGACAAAGTAAGCTACGTATCTACTGGTGGCGGCGCAATGCTTGAATATTTTGAAGGAAAAATATTGCCAGGAATAGCTGCCATAAATGGTTAACTATAAAGGTGTGTCCTAATTCTGTTGGTCATTTTTACCAAGGGAATTAGGAAAATAAACCACCAACATTAGCGCTCTAAATAATGGTCTTGCCAAAAGGCATCATCGATAATTCAATAAGCTTGAAATGTTGACGTGCAAAGGGAATGCCCACTATCGTAAGGGCTAAAACAATGCCCCAAAACAAATGGTTTACAGCGGTCCAAATACCACCACAAAGCAGCCAAATAATATTAGCAAATAGTGAAAAGCAACCAGAAATACTATCTCGCGTAACTACCTTTTTACCAAAAGGAAACATGACCATTGCTGCAAGTTTAAAACATTGCAGTCCAAAAGGAATCCCTACAATAGTAAAGCAAAGAATAAGCCCTCCTATTGCATATCCCAGGGCTGCAAATAGTCCACCAAAAATGAGCCAAATAAGATTGCCTAATAAATTCATAACTGTCGCAAGCTAAAATATTTTGAATAAAAACAGGTACTAAAGATTATCGGGCATAAATGATTGCTTTGGCCGCTACCCAGGCACTAGTCCAGGCATTTTGAAAATTAAAGCCACCAGTAATCCCATCTACATCGGTGATTTCACCGGCATAATAAATGCCCTTTTGATTTCTGCTTTCCATTGTTTGGGGGTCAATATCTTTAAGCAATACACCGCCACAGGTTACAAATTCTTCCTTAAATGTAGTTTTGCCTTTTACCTCATAAACATCACGCAGTAGGGTTTCAATGAGCTTATTTTGTTGTGCTGCGGGCAAATCTCCCCAACGGGTTGTCTCTGCTATACCCATATGATGCATAAAATATTCCCACAGCCTTTTGGCTAAGCCAAAAGGATTTTTATGGTGCACCAATTGCTTGCCTTCGTATTGCCTTAAAGAGTTGATTTGTTCTTTCAAATCATTATCAGAAGTATCGTTCAGCCAATTTATACTGATGTTGAAATGGTAATTTTTTTCGCTCAAAGCCCTAGCTGCCCAGGCCGAGCAACGTAAAATAGCAGGACCCGAAAAGCCCCAATGGGTGATGAGTAGAGGACCTTGTTCTTTATATTTTGTACCTGCAATTTTTACGGAAGCTACAGCCACCACACCCATTAATTCGGTAATAGGGTGCTTGGGTAAATTGAAGGTAAACAATGAAGGAACCGGACTTTCTACTTTTTGGGGTAAAGTTTCTATCCATTGGTATTGCTCCAATTTGGGAAAACCACCTGTGGCGATTAAAATTTTATCCGCTACATAAGTGCTTTTATCTGCAAAATGAATCTGGTATTGATCGCCCTTTACTTCCATTTTAATCAAGCCTTTACCAAATCGAATCTGCACTTTTTGTCGCATCATTTCTGCCCAAATGCCATCAATGATGCTTTGCGCATCATTTGAGCTAGGAAACATACGCCCATCAGCTTCTTCCACTATACTAATCCCTCTTTGTTCAAACCAATCAATCGTGTCTTTTGGACCGAATTGATAAAAGGTTTTACGTAACAATTGCTTACCCCGTGGATATTTCTCCACCAAATCATTGACCTCAAAACAAGCGTGGGTTACATTGCATCGACCGCCACCGCTTACTTTAATTTTTTGCATCGCACGGGCCGATTTTTCAAAAACCACCACTTCATTATCAGGATGATAAGGAATATTAGCGGCAGCAAAACATCCCGCAGCGCCGGCACCAATTATTGCTATATTCATTACGTTTTATAAAAGGGTAGGGTGAGATTCTTCTTGTTCAAAACCTTCGTCAATCAACCAGTTTCTGCTATCCGCAGCTGCAGTGGCCAATTCATCACATCTATTGTTGTAAGGATTATCGGCATGACCCTTTACCCAGACAAATTTGATGTTATGCGCTAGCGACAATTGATGATATAGACGCCAAAGGTCTGCATTTTTTTTTCCTTTAAAATTAGTGCGCAACCAACCTTGAAGCCATCGTTTCTCAACCGTATTCACTACATAACTGCTGTCGGAATGAATGACAATTTGGACTCCCGTTTTGGTCAATGCCTGCAGAGCAGCGATAACCGCCATCAATTCCATACGGTTGTTGGTGGTTCGGCGATAACCCTGAGATAGTTCTTTACACTTGCTGCCCCACATCAATAAAGCTCCATAGCCACCGGGACCCGGATTGCCACGTGAAGAACCGTCTGTATAAATGAGGAGCTGGTCTGCCATAATGTGAATCTGCTATTGCGCTATATTTGCGCACAAATGTAAGCCCTTGATGAGCAAAATAAAAGTTGGTGCTGTAAGTTATTTGAATACCAAACCATTGTTGTACGGCATTGAAGCCTCTGCTTTAATCGAAAAAATAGAATTAAATCTGGCTTATCCAGCACAATTGGTGCAACAACTCAAAGAGGGTAGTATCGATATGGCGCTGATGCCTGTGGCAGCGTTACAAGAAATAAATGGGGCCAAAATTGTGGCAGATTATGGTATTGCTGCCAATGGAAATGTAGTATCTGTGGCTTTGTTCAGTGCATTGCCCCTAGACGAAATAGACACCATTATACTCGATTACCAGTCCCGAACTTCGGTACGACTTACCCAATTGTTGTGTACAGAATATTGGCATAAAGAAGTTCGTTTTGTGGCGGCTGGTCCAGATTTTATTTCGGAAATAAAAGGCAAAACGGCAGGCGTCATCATTGGCGACCGAGCCTTGGAACAATTACCCCATTTTAAATACAATTACGATCTATCTGCCGCTTGGAAATCCTTTACTGGATTACCCTTTGTCTTTGCTGCTTGGGTTTCCAACAAAGAGTTGCCCCAAGACTTTTTGGAAGAATTTAATACCGCTATGGCTATAGGTTTAGAGCATTTAGATGAGATTGCGGCAGCGAATCATATCCCATATTATAGTCTTAAAACTTATTACAAGGATAATATTTGCTACCATTTGGGCGAGGCCGAAAAGAAAGGTTTAGCTTTGTTTTTGGAAAAAATCAGTAGTCCTCAAAATTTGTAAATAATGAGCTCTCATAAAATATCTTTAGTTGAATGTCCACGCGATGCGATGCAAGGCTGGGCGCATTTTATTCCCACCGAACAAAAAGTAAAATACCTCAATAAATTACTGGAAGTAGGCTTTGATGTGCTTGATTTTGGTTCTTTTGTTTCGGCAAAAGCCATACCCCAACTAGCCGACACCAAAGAGGTGATTCCACAATTAAAACTCAATAGCAAAACCAAATTATTGGCCATTGTAGCCAATACCCGAGGTGCCGAAGAAGCTGTGCAATACGACGAAATCACCTACATCGGTTTCCCCTTTTCTATTTCCGAAACCTTTCAATTGCGCAATACCAACAAAACAATTGCCCAATCGCTGGCACAAGTAGCGGACATACAAAGCCTTTGCCTGCGCCATGGTAAACAGCTTGTTGTGTATATTTCTATGGGTTTTGGTAATCCTTATGGCGATGAATATTCGGCACAAGTAGCGATAGATTGGGTGGCGAAACTCACGCAAATGGGTATTCAAACCATTGCGATGGCCGACACGGTGGGAGTAGCCCAGCCCGACACGATAAAATACATTTACCAAAACCTCATTACTGAATTCCCGAATACCGCTATTGGCGCCCATTTTCACTCAACGGCTGCTACTTGGCGCGAAAAGTTTGAAGCTGCTCATCAAAATGGATGCTGGCGTTTCGATAGTTCTATCAAAGGTATTGGTGGTTGCCCTATGGCCGAAGATGAATTGGTGGGTAATATTGCCACAGAAAATATCCTACAATGGTGTGCCGAAAAGGAAATTGATTTGGGTTTGAACCAAGATGCTTTTGCCGAGGCAATGATTATGGCAGGGGAGCTGTTCGTGTAAGCATTCAAAACCCTAAAGTGCATCACGCAAATCTTTAGTTTTTTGGCATTTTTTAAAAAAACGCCCTAGTTGGGGCGTTTTTTATTAAATTCTATTCGTCCTTACAAATGATAAATTATCTGTAAGCATTACTTTAATTGAGTTTTTTTATTATATCATCAACATTAATTTTATAAATTAATTCTGTCGAATCTGGATGAATTATGATTGCCTTAGCAAACATTACATCATCAATCTTTTTTTCATAGCACTGCGGACAAAGTTCTCTATTAAAATTCCTAATGCGAGAAAGGACAATATTAGTTTCGTTACTATTGTCAGAAAGTATATATGCAACCCTATTTTCTAAAATTGTTCCTTTTCTTTTTTCTTTAATGTTTTTTGCAGAAAAATTAGTTGATAGTAGAACAACAGGCAAATTTAATGAGTCTAATTTACAAGCCAAACTGAGTGTTTTTTGATCTTGTATACAACTCGGATTCCAAAAAAGAATTATGTTTTTTTTATTCTCTTTTTTTAAAGCAGCAACATCGCATGGCTTAAAAAATTCAGCGTGAAGTTTTTCATTGTTCTGCGCAATATATTTTTTGAAGTTGTTTATGTCAAACTCTTTTAAATCAATTTGATTTATATTCTGCTTATATTGATTTCTTGGAGGTGCAAAGGAGCTTCCTTTACCTGTTGTATAATTATATTGCACACATCCAGTAAATATAATTAGAGAAAGAAATGAAAGTATTAAAATTTTCATAATAAAATTATTTTAAAAAGGAGGTGCAAAATTTGCACCTCCTTTTATGATTTAAGGAGTGATAGATACTATTGCAGTTCCATAATGTGTTACAGTAACATTACCAATTGTTACAGTGCCACCTGTTGGATTAAACGGATAAGCACTAGCAAGTATTACGGAAGAATTACTACCATACGTATATTTGATGTTATCATCAACATACAAAGTAGTATCAATAGTATGATCTTCTTCTGGTTGAACTAAAAAGTATAATTTAGCCGTGCCATTGCCAAGATCTTCAACAACTAAATTTGCTGCAGAGAAGAAATTTTCAACTAATTCATAACTAGCCAAACCATTTGAACAAATTCCAAAGCAATAATTGCAATCACAATCAGTTCCTTTGTTAGGTCCTTTCTTCTTAACTCCACGGCCTCTTCTCAATTGTAATTCTCCAAGTAAGATTGGAGCTGTAGTTTTAAGTTGTACACTTTGGTTAGAACTAACTTTTTTATCTGTTGTTTTTGCAGATTTTTTGCTACAGGAAACAACAGTAAAGATTGTTGTAGCCAGCAATCCTGTTGCTGCTACAATCATAAAACTTAACTTTTTCATAAATTAAATTTTTGGTTTTTTGTGGTTCTCCTTAAGTCGCTGTAAGAACCTAAAAATTCAGCGTTTACCTTTTTTGCTTTTTTATGGTATTGCCCGTCGGCTATACTTTCTGGGGTGCTATTCAGGTTTAATTATCCCCTCCATCGTTTGCGCAAACAATATATTTGTACGGTTAGCTACATACAATTCATATTTTAAATCATCCACCTGTATTCAATCCGAATGATGATGCTAATTTGTCACCCAACTTTCTTCGATTTCACATCACTCCATCAATGTTATAGTTATACGATAAATGTCTTTAATTATCATTTTTAATACCCATAAACGTAAAACAAACTTAGATATTGTATGCGTTACTAAGAAATAATACTTGGCGATTATTAATATAATTATTTAACACAATAAATAAAATTAAATATCAAAGCTTATTTCGCTTTCCCAAAAAACATTTTTTTGAAAAATTATTGCGGCTTGCTTACTTTTGCAAATGGCTGCAAAATCTAAGTTCTACGGCGAAGGCCTCACATTTGATGATGTACTTCTTATGCCGGCTTATTCCGAAGTACTTCCACGCGAAGTAAATATCAACACCCAACTTACCAAAGACATTAGTCTGCACCTACCTATGGTGTCGGCGGCAATGGATACTGTTACCGAATATGGCCTTGCTATGGCACTTGCCCGCGAAGGTGGTATTGGTATACTGCACAAAAACATGAGCATCGAAAAGCAAGCCGAACAGGTGCGCAAAGTAAAACGCTCAGAGTCTGGCTTGATAACAGACCCCATTACCCTTAGTCCAGAAGCCACAGTGGGCGACGCCCTTCGCTTGATGAAGGAAAATAAAATCGGTGGTATCCCCATCATCGACAAATCCAAAAAATTAGTGGGTATTGTCACCAACCGCGATTTGCGTTTTGAAAAAAACACAAAGAAAAAGGTGAGTGAGATTATGACTTCAGACCGAATGGTAACCGCAGCTGTGGGTACCAACATGGCTAAAGCCGAAAAGATTTTAGAACAATATAAAATTGAAAAATTACCCATTGTTGATAAAGCGGGCAAATTGATTGGATTAATCACTTTCCGTGATATCATTAATTTGAAAAGTCACCCCAATTCTTGCAAAGACAATATGGGCCGCCTTTTGGTAGGTGCCGCTGTAGGCATTACTGCCGATTCATTAGATAGAATTTCGGCATTGGTAACGGCTGGGGTAGATGTCATCACACTTGATTCGGCCCACGGACATTCCAAAGGCGTGTTGGACATGGTGAAATTGGTCAAGAAAACTTTTAAAGGATTGAATGTTATTGCCGGTAATGTGGCTACAGCGGAAGGAGCAAAAGCCCTTGCTGCTGCAGGTGCCGACGCCGTAAAAGTAGGTGTTGGTCCAGGTTCTATATGTACCACCCGTATTGTAACGGGAGCTGGTGCACCTCAACTGACCGCGATTATTGAAGCTTCAAATGCTTTGAAAAAGTCGGGCATTCCGGTTATTGCTGATGGCGGTATTCGTTACACCGGAGATATGGTAAAAGCCATTGCTGCCGGAGCCAATTGTGTAATGGCGGGTTCAATTTTTGCTGGTACAGAAGAAAGTCCTGGCGAAACTATTATTTATGAAGGCCGTAAATTCAAATCTTACCGTGGAATGGGTTCTGTAGAAGCGATGAAAGAAGGTTCTAGCGACCGTTATTTCCAAGATGTAGAAGCGGACATTAAAAAATTAGTTCCAGAAGGCATTGTAGGAAGAGTACCTTACAAAGGTAATCTGAGCGAGGTGATGCAACAATTTGTTGGTGGATTGCGCGCTGGAATGGGTTATTGTGGTGCAAAAGACATCAAAACCTTACAAGAAATTTCGCAATTTGTGCGTATTACTTCGGCATCTATGGCCGAGAGTCATCCTCATAATGTAGTGATTACAAAGGAAGCACCTAATTACAGCCGATAGATTTTAATGTTTAATGTTTAATGTTGAGTGTTTAATGCTCAATGATAAGTTTGGGCTTAAAACACCAAATTAACTAATTGTCAAATTGTCGAATTCAATTACTTTTGCAAAATTATTCAGGAAATAACATACAATAAAAACTATGGCATCACAAAAAATTCAAGAATTATTAGGCGATCAGGCCGGATTTTATTTAGATCATCAGTGTACAACTATTGACAAATCAATGTTGCATTTGCCTTCTTCTTCCTTTACAGATGATGTGTGGATGCACTCTAATCGTAATATCCAAACACTACGTAGCATTGAAGCATTGAACAACCACGGTCGTTTGGCAGGTACAGGTTATGTATCTATTCTTCCAGTTGACCAAGGAATTGAACATAGTGCTGGTGCTTCTTTTGCGCCAAATCCAATCTATTTTGACCCTGAGAATATTGTGAAATTGGCAATGGAAGGTGGTTGCAACGCCGTTTGTTCTACTTTCGGTGTATTGGGTAATGTGGCTCGTAAATACGCGCACAAAATTCCTTTTATTGTAAAAGTAAACCACAACGAATTCCTTTCATATCCCAATGCTTATGATCAAATTATGTTTGGTCAAATCAAAGATGCTTGGAATATGGGTGCTACAGCTATTGGAGCAACAATTTATTTCGGTTCACCAGAAAGCAATCGCCAAATTGTAGAAGTGGCCAAAGCATTTGAATATGCGCACGAATTGGGTATGGCTACAGTATTGTGGTGCTATTTGCGCAGCAACGATTTCAAAAAAGACGGTGTTGATTACCATGCGGCTGCCGACCTTACTGCTCAAGCCAATCATTTGGGTGTAACCATTCAAGCCGATATTATCAAACAAAAATTACCAACCAACAATGGCGGTTACAATGCTATCAACGTGGGTAAAACACATAAAGACGTGTACACTAAATTGACTACCGATCACCCAATTGATTTGACTCGTTACCAAGTAGCCAATTGCTATATGGGTCGTGTAGGTTTGATTAACTCAGGTGGTGAATCCAAAGGGGCAACTGACCTTGCAGAAGCAGTAATGACAGCTGTAGTAAACAAACGTGCTGGCGGTATGGGCTTGATTAGTGGTCGTAAAGCATTCCAAAAAGACATGAAAGTAGGTGTTGAATTGTTGAATACCATTCAAGACGTTTACTTGGACAATAGCATTACAATTGCTTAATTATCCATTTCAATTTATATAAAAATGGCTGCTTCAAAACGAGGCAGCCATTTTTGTTTTTAATGCTCTAAAGGCCTTTTCTTAATCATCCCACCTCGAGTTTCTTTGACACTACTCATCACTACAAAAGCATGATGGTCAATTAATTCTATCTCCGTTTTGAGTTTATTCAATTCTAGTCGCGTGATTACGGTATAGACAATATCACTTTCTGTAGAGGCTCCTTTTTTGCCAAAACCCCTCTTGCCATTGTAGATGGTGAAGCCACGTCCCATTTTCTCGATAATCATTTTTTTGATTTCCTCGCTATGTGGTGTAATGATGGTCACTCCGATGTATTCATCAATCCCTTCGACAATAAAATCCAAAGTTTTGGAAGCAGCCAAATAGGTAATCATGGAATAAAGGGCAATTTCAATAGAAAGGAAATAGGCAGCGGTAGAAAAAATCAAAACATTAATACCGATAATGATATCCCCTAAAGTCGTTCCGAATTTTCGGCTTAAAAAAATAGCCAAAACCTCGGTGCCATCGATTACACCGCCACCACGAACGGCCAATCCAATTCCCATACCTAAGAAAAAACCACCAAATACGGCTACTAACAAATTATCGTCAGTAACATTAGGAAAACTAACAGTGGCCAAGATGATGGACAAAGCTGCAATTGATAGTGCTGTTTTTAGAGCAAAAGTCTTACCCAATATCTTATAGCCCAAAACAACAAAAGGTAGATTGATGAGTAGGATGAGCCAATAGAGTGGGATAGGGCTAAGAGCTGAGATCAGCAAGGAGATACCCGTTGCACCCCCATCAATAAAGTGATTGGTTAGTAAAAAGCCCTTTAATCCAAATGCGGCAGAGAAAACACCTGAAGTCAACAAAGCACCGTCTTTTATGGCACTAGTTGCCGAAATTTTAAACGCCCTATACTCTTTGGCAATCAAATAATTAGAGTAAGGTTTGCCCGAAACATATTTACTACTTTGCAGCATTTTTTTCAAAATGACTTGTTTCCAAAAAGGTTGCATAATTCTTTTGTGTTTCTGAATGAACAATTTGTTCAAAGAAAACCATTTCTACTTAGAAATTGAATGCCCTAAATAAAATTTAACCAATGCTCCCCAAGGCCAAAAGCTATAAAACGAGCCTCTTTAAAAAAAATTACTTTTTGCTAGCATTTTTCCCTATATTTGCAGCAGATTTGAATAGAGGGGACACGGAAAGTGTCCCCTTATTTTATACCTAAATATGGAACCAATAAAAAAAATTGAAGAAATGTTACTGCCTCTTTTAGAAGAGACAGACATTTTTGTGGTGAGCCTAAAAATCAAGCCAACCAATAATATTAAAATTTTTTTAGACGCAGATGATGGCTTTCCGATTTCGAAAAGTACCAGCATCAACAAGAAATTGCGCCGAATGATTGACGAAGAAGCTATGTTCCCCGAAGGAGATTATAGCCTTGAAGTAAGTAGTCCAGGTGTTGACGAACCACTTTTATTTATTCGTCAGTATCAAAAGAACCTTGGTCGTAACATTGAAATAACACCTGTGGAAGGCGAACCCACAATAGGTAAAATGATTTCGGCAGATGAAGAAAAAGTGGTGTTAGAGGTGTTGATTTCAGCGAAAAAGAAAGAAACAAACCAAGTAGAGATACCTTTTAATAGCATTAAACAAGCAGTAATTCAAATATCCTTTTAAATACAGAATCCTTTTAAAAAAAATGATCAATCATGTCTAGTATTAATCTCATCGATTCGTTTCAGGAATTTAAAGAAGCGGAAAATATTGACCGCCCAACCCTGATGAAGGTTTTGGAAGATGTTTTCAAAACCTTGTTGCGCAAAAAATATGGCAGCGACGAAAACTTTGATGTAATTGTAAATGACCAAACAGGTGATTTGGAAATTTTCCGTCGTAGAATTATTGTCGAGGACGGGTTTTCTGAAGATGACAATGCTGAAATTGAATATTCTGAAGCCATTAAAATTGAACCCGATTACAGTGTTGGTGAAGAAGTGTATCAGGAAATGGACGTGTTGGACTTCGGTCGCAGAGCCATTCTTGCTGCTAAACAAACCCTTGCTGCCCGTATTGGCGATCTGAAAAAGACTAGCCTAATGAAAAAATACGCTGACAGAATTGGCGAAATCATCAATGGCGAAGTATACCAAATTTGGAAAAAAGAATTATTGCTTTTAGACGAAGATGGAAATGAATTGGTATTACCCAAAACGGAGCAAATTGCCTCTGATTTCTTTAAAAAAGGTGAATCGGTAAGAGCAGTAGTGAAAAAAGTAGAAATGCGCGCAAATACGCCTGTTATCATACTTAGCCGAACACATGAATCTTTCTTGGAGAAACTACTAGAAATTGAGGTGCCGGAAATTTTAGACGGTTTAATCACCATTAAAAAAGTAGTGCGTGAGCCAGGCGAAAGAGCCAAGGTAGCCGTTGAAAGCTTTGATGATCGCATTGATCCAGTTGGTGCTTGCGTGGGTATGAAAGGTAGTCGTATCCATGGTATCGTGCGTGAATTGAAAAATGAAAATATTGACGTCATTAATTTTACAAATAACATCAATTTGATGATTCAGCGTGTATTAACACCTGCACGCATCAATCGCATGGATGTCAACACGGAAAGAATGCACGCGGATGTATACCTTGAACCAGACCAAGTTTCTTTGGCCATTGGCAAAAAAGGTGTGAACATCAAGCTAGCTCAAGAAATAACGGGCTACACCATTGATGTATACAGAGATGTGGTAGAAGAAGAAGTAGACGAATTCGATATTGACCTTGAAGAATTTAGTGATGAAATTGATGAGTGGGTTATCGATGAATTCAAGAAAGTAGGTTATGATACTGCCTTGAGTATTCTAGGCCCAAGCGTTGAAGAGCTTGCACGCAGAACAGACCTTGAAGAAGAAACAATTCGTGATGTACAACGTATCTTGAAAGAAGAATTTGATAGAGGGGAAGCCGAGTAACAATTTATTAAAATAGTTACCTAGCATATTGCCATTAGGATTAAGTTAAATAGTGTAGATTTGTACACTATTCATAATGAATAATGGTGCAAAAAACAGAAGACAATTTTTATATTGACTAAAATAACGAATGAGTACAGAAAATACTACACCGCGATTGCTGGCTGCCGCCAAAGAATTTAATATTGGAAAAGAAACGCTTGTTGAGTTTTTGACCAATAAGAAATTTGAAGTTAATGCTAGTAATCCAAACACCAAATTAACCGAAGACATGTACTTCGCTCTTCAAGCTGAGTTTGCAAAAGACAAACTTGTCAAGAAGAAGAGTGACGAAATTGCTTTGCCCAAAGGGCAAAGTGCTGAAGGTCGTAAAAAAGTTGCAGAAGCGGCTCCTATTGTTCCGGCAGAAGCTCCTCAAGCCAAAGAAGAAAAAGTAATCATTGCTGCACCGAAAGTGGAGTTAAAAGTAGTGGGCAAACTTGAAGAGAAAAAGGCACCAAAAGCAACTGCTGAAACAGCTCCTAAAGTAAAGGAGAAAGAAATTGCTCCAGACACCCTTAATGAGGCTATAAAGCCAATAGAAGTAACAGCAAAAAAAGAAAAGAAACTTGCTAAGATTGAAGAACCAGAACATATTGACCTTAAGGCCAAAAAAGTTGATGGTCCTAATATTTTAGGTAAAATCAATCTTGATGACCTCAATCAATCGACCAGACCCAAAAAGTCTGTAAAGAAAAAAGAAGAGGAAGTACCTGTTAAAGCAGAAAAACCTAGCAGCAAAAAAGCAGCAAAAGAAAAACCAATCGAAACAGAAAAAGTAGAAGCACCTAAAAAAGCCAAAGCCGAAAAGAAATCTGTTGAAGAAGTCCCTATTGAAATACCGGTTAGTCCTGTATTAGATGCCAACACATCAGAGGCTAATGACGATAGCAAGCAAGAGCATATCGAAATGAAAGCTCCTAAATTGGAAGGACCTAAAATTATTGGTAAAATTGAATTGCCCATAAATAACGGAAATGACAACCGTGATAACCGTGAAAAACGCAATCGCAAACGCATACCCGTTCAGAAAAAACCCGAATCATTCCGTCCAGGACAAGGAACAGGAAATCCAGGTGGAGGAGCAAATAACAATAACAGGAATGCCCCAACCAATACTGCTCCTCGTCAAAGCGGAACAGGTCCTATGGGTAATCGCAACCCCAACAATAACCGCAACCAAGGTCAAGGAGCAGGAAATGATCGTAGAGGTGGGGGACAAAATGTTGGAGGCGGAAGATTCCAACAACAGCCTCAAGAAATTGACGCAAAACAAATTCAAAAGAAAATCCACGAAACGCAGAGCAAACTTGCCGGTGCAACTGGTCGTGGTGCTAACAAAGCACAGAAAGCAAAATATCGCCGTGATAAACGCGAGTCAATGGCCGAAAAAAGAGCTGCTGCAGAGCATGAAGATGGCCAAATCATAAAAGTAACTGAGTTTATCTCTGTCAGTGAGTTTGCAAACATATTGGATGTACCTTTCACCGATGTTATCGGAAAATGTATGAGCCTTGGTATCATGGTTTCGATTAATCAGCGTCTAGATGCAGAAATTATAGAACTGGTAGCGAATGAATACAACTATGTTGTTGAGTTTATCAGCCTAGAGCAAAACGAAGAAGAAGAAGAAGAAGAGGTAGACGCAGTAGAAGATATGATTGAACGCGCACCAATTGTTACGATAATGGGTCACGTCGATCACGGTAAAACTTCTTTACTGGATTATATCCGCGAAGCAAATGTTGTAGCCGGTGAAGCAGGGGGTATTACCCAGCATATTGGTGCCTATCAGGTAATTTCACCATTAGGTAAAAGAATAACTTTCCTAGATACTCCAGGTCACGAAGCCTTTACGGCGATGCGTGCTCGTGGTGCGAAAGTAGCGGATTTGGCAGTAATTGTTATTGCTGCTGACGATGCCATCATGCCTCAAACACGTGAAGCCATTTCTCATGCCCAAGCTGCAGGTTTGCCTATGATCTTTGCCATTAATAAAATGGATAAAGAGGGTGCACAACCTGAAAAAATCAAAGAACAATTAGCAGGTTTAAATATCCTAGTGGAAGATTGGGGTGGTAAATTCCAAAGCCAAGAGATATCAGCCAAAAAAGGACTAAACATCGATTTACTACTTGAAAAAATCGGTTTAGAATCTGAACTTTTAGAACTAAAAGCGAATCCAGACAAATATGCTACAGGTAGTGTAATTGAAGCATCTTTAGACAAAGGACGTGGATATGTATCAACTATATTGGTACAAAATGGAACCTTAGAGCAGGGTCAAATGATTCTTTGCGGACAATATTACGGTAAAATCAAGGCCATGTTTAATGAACGTGGTCAGCGCGTTACCAAAGCTGGACCTTCGGCTCCGGTACAAATATTAGGCTTGAATGGTGCACCACAAGCGGGTGAAAAATTCAAACAATTTGACGACGAAAACGAAGCAAAAAACATTGCAACCCATCGTGCTCAAATATTACGTGAACAAGGTATTCGCGCTCGTAAACACCTTACATTGGATGAAATTGGTCGTCGTTTGGCATTGGGCAACTTTAAAGAATTGCCGATCATTATCAAAGGTGACTTTGATGGTTCGGTAGAAGCATTGAGTGACTCATTACAAAAACTATCGACTGAAGAAGTTGCAGTTAATATCGTACACAAAGCCGTTGGACAAATCACTGAAAGCGATGTATTGTTGGCCACCGCGTCTGATGCGATTATCATTGGATTCCAAGTTCGTCCTTCATCACAAGCAGGTAAATTGGCCGACCAAGAAAACATTGAAATCCGTAATTATTCAATCATTTATGATGCCATCCAAGACGTTAAAAGCGCAATGGAAGGTCTTCTTGAACCCAAAGTGGAGAAGAAAATTGTCAGCAACATCGAAGTGCGTGAAGTTTATAAAATTGGTGGCGTAGGAACAATTGCCGGTTGTTATGTACTTGATGGTAAAATGACTCGTCAAACTAAGTTAAACATTATCCGCGACGGTATTGTAGTACACAGTGGTGAACTTTCTTCATTGAAACGCTATAAAGATGATGTGAAAGAGGTGAACAATGGCTACGAATGTGGTTTGATGATTAAAAATTATAACGACATCCGTGTGGGTGATATTGTAGAAGGTTACGAAGAAGTAGAAACAAAGAGAACCTTGTAATAGGTAGTAGCGTAAATTTTTTCCTATTGAATGAGTGGTATAATGTATAGATAATCTATTTGTATGTTATACCACTTTTTATAAACTATAAAGGACGAGGAAAACAGAAATGAATCAAGAATATGATGTAATTATTGCAGGTGCAGGGCCAGTAGGTTGTTTGATGGCAGAGAGATTTGCCGCAGATTTAAATTGGAAAGTTTTGCTCATTGATAAACGAAACCATGTTGCAGGAAACTGTTTTGATACTTATCACGAATCGGGATTGATGATACACCGATATGGCCCTCATTATTTTAGAACTAACAATAAGGCGCTCATAGAATACCTTACCCAATTCACGGAATGGATACCTGGAAATTATATTGTCAAAAGTAGTACCAATGGAGAGCTGTATCCCTTTCCGATAAATTTATTGACCTTAGGACAATTCTTTAAAATAGCCGACTTAGATGCAGAAACGGCGCAAAATCTTTTAGAAGAAAAAAGAGCAAAAAAAAATGACCAACCAGCCAATTCAGAAGAATTTGTGCTCTCGCGTGTAGGTAAGGAAATGTACGAAGCGTTTTATTTAGGCTATACCCTAAAACAGTGGTCGATACATCCTAGAGATTTAGCGCCATCAGTTTGTGGTAGAATTCCGGTAAGATTGAACAAAGATGAACGATATGTGGATCATGAATACCAATTAACCCCTGCAAAAGGCTTTACCGCAATGTTTCAAAAAATGGTGGATCATCCCAATATCGACCTGCAATTAGAAACCGATTATGATGAAGTTAAACACAAAATAAAAGCCACTAAAGCCACAATTTATACCGGGCCAATTGATGAGTATTTCGACTGCCAATTGGGTAAATTACCTTGGCGTTCTTTAGAATTTAATTTTGTTGAAAAGGACTTGGAATTTGAACAACCATGTGTGCAAATCAATTATCCAAATGAGCATGATTATACTAGGACCGTAGAGATAAAACATGTTACCGGCCAAGTACACCCCAAAACGGTTATTTCATACGAGTACCCCAAGGCCGAAGGAGATCCTTATTACCCCATACCAATGGAAAAAAACCAACAGCTCTATCTGCAATACAAAAAACTGGCTGATCAAGAAACCGCTGATCATAATGTTTTTTTCTGCGGGAGGTTGGCCGAATACAAATACTATAACACAGATGAGGTTTTGGAATTAGCCTTGAGAACCTTTGAAAAAATTAAAACACAGCATGGGCATTAATCATCTTTGGGTAGTAATGCCTGTTTATAATGAAGAAGAAGCCGTAGGGGGTGTTATTGCTGAATGGCAAAATGCACTACTGGCTTCTGGCTTGAACTACACCTTCTGTATTCTTAACGATGGTTCCAAAGACAATACACTACAAATACTCGAGGAGTGTGCTCAGCATAATAGCAACATTAAGGTAATCAACAAATCAAACTCAGGTCATGGACAAACTTGTGTAATGGGCTACCAAATGGGACTTGAGGCCGGTGCAGATTGGATTTTTCAAATAGATTCTGATGGTCAATGCGACCCCCAATATTTTGACGCTATCATCAAAGCATGCAAATCAAATAAGGCTGTATACGGACAAAGAGTAACTCGAGACGATGGCCTTAAAAGAGTGATCATTTCAAAATTTGTACTTGTTTTTACCCTCATAGCCACCGGTCAATGGATTAACGATGGCAATGTGCCCTATAGACTCATACATGCCGATTTGATGAAAAACATTGCCTATTCAGTACCTTCAGACTTTCATTTAGCGAATATATTGGTTTCGGTATTGAGCAATAAGCAAGAAAAAATAAAATGGTTACCTATACATTTTAGAGATAGAAGTGGGGGATCACCAAGTGTAAAAACCTTTTCTTTTGTAAAACACGGCTTCAAATTATTCAAACAATTAAAGGCTGCTGTAAAATAAATTTCAAGTCATAGGACTTCAAAAAAAACTCCTGAACACATAATTGTTATGAATTCAGCACAAAAAATATTGCCCTTTTTATTGGGTGTACTCATTTTAACTATTCTTGTTCAACAGGATGTTGTGGCCCAAAACAAAATAAACAATCCCAGTTTTGAAAAAGACGCTGTAAGTGCAGGTGGATTCATTGTTTGCCCACCGAATCCGCTTAGCGATTGGCTAACACCCGGAAACTCAATCGATCTGCACGAAAAAGGGCATTGGAGTATGGGCGTACCCATTGGCGGTGGTGATAAACATATTGACGTCAATCCTAATGGAAAAATCCAACAGTTCATTACAGGTTTAAGCATAGGCGATACCTGCTACCTTTCTTTTTATACCAGTGTACATCATTTATTTGCCACAGGATGCGGTTCTACAGGAGGTACCGCCAATATGAGCGTTAGCTGTGGATCTATGTTTTCAACCACACTTTCTTTAACCGGTGCAGACAAAGCTTGGGCTAAAAAAAACTATAAGTTTATTGCAACAGCTACATCAGTAAATATAATTTTTGAGGCAACTGGTAGTTGTTATGGCAATGGAGGCATTCTTATTGACCTACTAGAATTAATACAACCCATAAGTACAGCTCCCTGCGATTCTACAAAGCGATTTGCCAATGCAGGAAAAGATACAAGCGTGTGTATTGATGCCAGTGGCACTGCAAAAGTTTTTTTAAATGCAAGTGGGGGAGTAGATTATAGTTGGTCGCCAGCAAGTTTGTTTAGTAATCCAAATCTTGCTTCGGTAAATACTTCTATCAATTCTACTACCAGCTTTATTGTAAAAGTGACCGATACAAATGGTTGTTTAGATAGGGATACTGTGAATATAAAAGTAAACCCTCAACCAATAGTTGTTGCTAGCCCTAAGCCCGTTTCAAAATGCGTGGGCAAGCAAGAACAATTAATAGCAAGCGGTGCCCTAAGCTATTTATGGACACCCGCATTAGGCTTGTCCTCTAGTACTATAAGTAATCCTATGCTTACTGTACAGCCAGGTATTATTAAATACTTAGTTGTTGGCACCGATATCAATGGCTGTACCAATAATGATTCGATTGATGTAGTTATTGTATCGGGCCCAATAGTAAACGCTATTCCTTCAGATACTTTTGGTTGTAATGGCACTACCATTCAACTGAGTGCTGTGGGGGCAAAATATTATAAGTGGTTTCCTGCTACTTCCCTAAATAATGATACTATTGCCCAACCAAAACTAACAATTGCAGGTTCGTTTAGCTACACTGTAGAGGGGCGAGATAGCAACGGTTGCTTAGGCTACGATACAGTTAATATAACCGCCTATCAAATTCCAAATGTAAAAGCAAGCAAAGGCAACAGTACTGGCAAATGTGATAGTGCGATTATCCAATTAAACGCATTTGGAGCACAATCCTATGTTTGGACACCCAATATTTATTGCGATAACAATACAATACCCAACCCAATTGTGCGTATACCTCAAGAAACCGTTTTTACGGTGATCGGTACTAGTAGCAATGGTTGTACAGCATCTGATACCGTACGAGCTTCATTAAATGGAACCTCTGCAATTGCTGTGCCCAATGCCTTTAGTCCCAATAATGATCAAATAAATGACAAAATACACCCCTTTATTCTTTGTGATTTTACCTTGAAAAGTTTTAGTATTTACAATCGATGGGGACAAATGGTTTTTACAACAGATAATATCAATAACGCCTGGGACGGTAATTTCGAGGGAATACCTTGTAGTATGGATGTATATCATTACATGATTCATGGTATCAACTCTAAACAAGAGCATTTACTGTACAAAGGCGATATAACCCTAATTAGATAATTGATCCAAATGAGCAAAATAATATACAACGTCACCATTAAAGTAAACCACAACATAGCGGCCGATTGGCGCCAATGGATGTTGTCAGAACATCTACCCATGTTATTGAAAACAGGTTGTTTTGTAGATGCTAACTTTTATCGATTACTCGAACAAGATGATACGGATGGTCCAACTTTTTGTGCACAATATTTTTGTGCCCGTATACAAGATTATGAACGTTACCTTAACGAATTTGCGGGGGATATGCGTGCCGAAACACAAAAATTATGGGGAAATAATCTAGTGGCATTTAGGAGTATAATGGAAGAGCAATCTTTATAGCGGCAGCAAATAATGGTGAACTAAAAGCCTTACTCAGCAACCCTTACAATAATTAATTGCATTGAAAATCATACTTATAAGGCATCTTAGTCCTTAACAATTTGGTAAAGCCTGCTAGTAAAGGTTTTGGGCCCAAAAAAAAATGTTGAACAAAACTTTGAATTGAATTTTTAGGCTGTATATTTGCTCCACACACAAACAATATTTCTTTTCTTAAAAAACAAAAAACAATTATGAACAAAGCTGATTTGATCGACAAACTTTCTAAAGATGCTGCAATTACTAAAGCGCAAGCTAATGCTGCAATCGATTCTTTTACAGACACCGTTATTGCCTCTTTGAAAAAAGGTGATCGCGTTACATTGGTAGGTTTCGGTACATTCTCTGTATCTGAGCGCGCTGCACGTAATGGTCGCAACCCTCAAACAGGTGCTGTAATCAAAATCAAAGCACGTAAAGTACCTAAATTCAAAGCAGGTAAAGAATTCTCTACAAGAATTGCTAGCGGTAAAAAATAATTTACTCCTAGAAAAAAATAAAAAGCAAGCAGCTGCACTTTAGCTGCTTGCTTTTTTGTTTCTTTGCACATAATTAGAAATTCAACAATAACAATTAATCATTAAAAATTAAAAAAATGGGAAGAGGTGACAAACGTACTGTAAAAGGTAAACGTACAAAAGGAAGTTTCGGTGTTAGCCGTCTATCACGTCCTTTGCAAACTGCAAAAGCAAAAAGCAAAAAAGCAGCTTAATGTATACCGCAGTTAATTTTTTCTTTTCTTGAAGAAATAAAAAAACCTCGAAACAATTACGTTTCGAGGTTTTTTAGTTTTATCCATTGATTATTATTATTCAGCGCTAATTACTGGCATCTCTTGTGGATACTCCTTGTTGGTAATTTTATCACGCAATGCACTAAAAGCATTTAGGGTTAAGTCAATGTCTTCGTCGGTATGAGCGGCTGTAGGAATAAGGCGCAAAATGATGAGTCCTTTAGGGATTACAGGATACACCACTACCGAGCAAAAGATGTTGTAATTTTCACGCATATCCAATATCAATTGGGTAGCGTCAAATAAGCCACCATGCATTACCACTGGCGTTACAGGCGAATTGGTAGTACCAATATTAAAACCTCTTTCGCGTAAGCCATTTTGTAATTTACGCACATTATGCCATAATTTTTCACGCAACTCAGGGCGTGTACGCAATAATTCTAAACGTTTCAATGCTCCCACTACCAAAGTCATTGGCATAGATTTGGCATAGATTTGAGAACGCATATTGTAGCGTAAAAATTTCAAAACGCTCTTATCACCTGCAAAAAAAGCACCAATACTGGCCATTGATTTTGCGAAAGTAGAGAAGTAGACATCTATCCCGTCAATACAATCTTGCTCATCACCAACACCGGCACCACGTTTTCCTATAGAGCCAAAACCATGAGCATCATCTACCAATAAACGAAATTCAAATTTAGATTTTAGAGCAATAATCTCTTTTACTTTACCTTGGTTACCACTCATACCAAAAACGCCTTCGGTAATCACCAAAATACCACCACCCGTTTTAGCAGCCATTTCTGTTGCACGCACCAATTGCTTTTCGCAATCCTCCACATCATTATGTTTGAAAACATAACGCTGTCCTGGGTGCAAACGCAATCCGTCAATAATACAAGCATGCGATTCTGCATCATACACGATGACGTCTCTACGTCCACACAAAGCATCGATAGAAGAAACCATACCTTGGTATCCAAAGTTGACCAACATCGCCGATTCTTTACCAACGAATTCTGCTAGTTCCTTTTCTAATTGATCGTGGTTGTCAGAATTACCACTCATCATACGAGCACCCATAGGCGTTGCCATACCATAAGTGGCTGCAGCTTCAGCATCTGCCTGACGAACTTCGGGATGATTGGCAAGACCCAAATAATTATTTAAACTCCACACTATTTTTTCTTTACCACGAAATTTCATTCTGTTGCCTATCTCGCCTTCCAATTTAGGAAACGCAAAATAACCAGGCGCTTGCTCAGCATAATCTCCAATAGGTCCGAGTCTATTAAATTTGGCAAATAAATCCATATAAATTGTGTATTAATTTAAGGTTAGAATTGTATTGAAATCGGGCGCAAATTAACGCTTTATCTTCAAAAAGACGCATGCCAGACCCACACTTATCTTAACGAACTCATAAGCTTTAAAGATACTTCTGTAATTTGCACTGAATTAGAACAAGTGTATGGCTTATCAAAACTTTAGTTACGCACAGCTTTTTGCCTTTGCACAGGAGATTTTTATAAAAATAGGATGCTCCGAAAAAGAGGCCAATGATGCTGCAAAAGTATTGCTATCAGCAGATTTACGTGGGGTAGACTCGCATGGTATTGCGCGCCTTAGTGGCTATATACGCTTGTGGCAAGCAGGCAGAATCAATGCAAAACCCCATCTTAAAATTATCCACGAAACGCCTTCTACTGCAGTGGTAAATGGTGATGCAGGATTGGGATTGGTAGTAGCGCCCTATGCGATGAAAGTGGCTATAGACAAGGCTCGTACTGCGGGTACTGGATGGGTAAGTGTTCAGAATTCAAATCATTTTGGCATTGCAGGCATTCACGCTATGATGGCGCTTGAAGAGGATATGATAGGCATTGCCATGACGAATGCGAGCCCTTTAGTAGCTCCTACTTTTTCTACAGAAAGATTATTGGGCACTAATCCCATTGCAGTTGCGATACCAGCAGGCAATCAAGCAGCTTTTGTGGCCGACATGGCCACCACTACTGCCGCTAATGGCAAACTAGAAATTTTGCAAAGAAAAAACATGCCTGCTCCCCATGGTTGGATACAAGACAAGGAAGGCAATATTTCAACCAACCAACATGAAGTAAAAGAAGGTGGAGCGCTCTTGCCTTTGGGCGGTACAAGAGAGCAGGGTAGTCATAAGGGATATGCGCTCGGCAGTATTGTAGATATTTTTTCTGGCGTATTGAGTGGCGCCAATTATGGGCCTTGGGTGCCTCCATTCGTAAGCTTCTTGCCTGTTGCAGATGATTTGCCTGGCAAAGGAATTGGTCATTTTTTTGGGGCGATGCGCATCGATGCTTTTCGACCAGCAGCAGATTTTAAACAACATATGGACCATTGGATTGAACGATTTAAAAATGCCCAAGCCATTGCTGGCGAAGAAAGGGTACTTATACCTGGCGACCCTGAACGAGAAATGGAGCAAGAACGTTTAATTAATGGTATTCCGCTATTAGACGCCGTAGTAGAGGACATACAGCAATTAGCCTTGCAAATGGATACAAACACAAAATTTCATTAAAATTTTACGCTAAGGTATTCATCACTTATCTTTGCGCTGCAAAAAAACAAAACTATGTCTAACCTAACCTTTACAATGATTAAGCCCGACGCAGTAAAAAACGGGAACATTGGTAACATCCTTCAAATGATCAACAATGCTGGTTTTCGCATTGTAGCCATGAAATACACTAAATTAAGCCTTGAGGCAGCTGGTAAATTTTACGAAGTGCATAGCGCACGCCCTTTTTATGGCGAATTGACTGAATTTATGAGTAGCGGACCTATCGTTGCTGCTATTTTAGAAAAAAACAATGCTGTTGCCGATTTCCGTACCTTAATTGGTGCTACCAACCCAGCCGAAGCAGCTGAAGGAACGATCCGCAAACAATACGCTACTTCTATTGGCGAAAACGCTGTTCACGGTTCAGACAGCGACGAAAATGCTTTGATTGAAGGCGCATTCTTCTTCAGTGGATTGGAAAAATTCTAATTCAATAACCAAATTTTTTATCATAAAAATGGATTTCAATCAACATTGAAATCCATTTTTTTATTCACCCAATGGTTGATTAAGCTATTGGGTGTTTTGCGCAACTAATGGCCATGACTTAATCCAATTCACTAAAGAGTACATCATTACCTACAGACAGGGCGCAGAGGTGCCTATACCGACTCAAGGGATCTAATATGGTCCATTGTTGGGCATAAAGTAAGCTAACTGATTGAGTAGGCAAATGGCTAATAAGCCATGGGATATCCAGTTTTTTGTCTGGGGCACGATTAATATAAAAAGTTCTGTTGTCGCCCATTATAGTGATTTCTACATCATTACTCGTCGTCAAATGTACGCTCTTGACAACAGCCGTTAAATGCTGGCAATTGTTTGTTGATATAGAAATGGGGCGCAAAGAAAGCAGCAGCAATCCTACAAAAAAAACAGTAATTATTCTTAAGCTCCATTTTGCCCCCTTCATATACGATGCTTTTACAGTACAATTAGATACAGTAGACCTTAGCTTTTGATAAATACATCATAAGCATATCTCAAAATCATTAAGCTTACAATCACTAAAAAAATCGTCCTCACGAATGTATTCCCTCTTTTTAAAGCGAGTCTTGTTCCAAGTAAATTTCCGCTGATGTTACAGACTGCCATTAAGATTGCAAGTTCCAGTAAATAATTTCCTTGTTTGATAAAGACGATTAATGCTGAAATATTGGTCATACAGTTTATGATTTTGGAATAGGCAGATGCTTGAACAAATTCAAATCCGAGTATCAATACGAAACCCAATACGAAAAAGCTTCCTGTACCTGGGCCAAAGAAGCCATCATAAAAACCAACAACCAGTCCAAGAAGTATGCCATAGATTAGTTGTTTGTCAAAGGACAATTTCTTTGTCTGCACAGCACCTAGGTCCTTTTTCAAGAATGTGTATATGGCAATAGCGATTAACACAATCAAAATAACCGGTTTCAAAGTGTTTACATTGATGTAACTCACCACTTTTGCCCCTAAAAATGAAGAAAGCCCAGAGCAAATGGAAATAGCCAACAGTAATTTTTTGTTGTATTGTATCCGTTGAGCATACTGTACTGCCGAAATACTTGTTCCGGCTAAAGCAGCAATTTTATTGGTACCGAAAATTGTTGGCAAAGCTGTTTTGGGCAAGGCGATTAGCAAAGCAGGCATTTGAATAAGTCCGCCACCACCAACAATAGCGTCGATAAAACCAGCAATAAAAGATAAAACAACTAATGAAATTATCGTTATCGCTCCGTAATCTATAAGGGTATTGAAAAAGTCCATTCCTGTTGATCTACCTTTTGATGGTTGGTTGTTTCATAATCTGTGCAAGAAAAATATAGAGATGAGCCCAAGGCCTTCTTAAATGCATTGAAGGGATTAATGATCACTAAAGCTTTTAGGTCCATGATTTTTAACAATGCACTTTACTTGAACTAAGCCCAGATGCGCCCACAAGGGCTATTTAATTAATCAAACAAATAATTACCCATTTTTCTGGAATGCCTTCAAAATAATATACGGCATCACCATAAGCATTTTTATATTTTAAGGTGCTTCCATCCAAGTAATACAGAGCATCTCCGTAGTTGTTTTTACTCTTAATCGTTTTGCCGTCAAAATAAAAAAGAGCATCACCATAAGCATTTTTATATTTTACAGTATTGCCATCTAGGTAATAAACGGCATCACCATAAGCATTTTTCCTTTTAACAGTATTGCCATCCTTATAAAATAGTGCATCCCCATAGGTGTTTTTTACCTTTAAGGTATTGCCATCAACAAAAACAACTGCATCTCCATATGCATTTTTAGTTTTCACTGTTTGTGCACTGACAAAACTGAATGGTAGCAAGCATATTGCTATGGATAGAATCTTTTTCATTTGTTTATTTTTAAAAATTTATGTTTTTACTCTTAAAGATTTTCAGATAACTAAACGCTCGTTAATTGACTTATTGAGCACACAATTTATTTATTATCATAAGCTTACACACCGCTTTACCTAGGCAGATTGCCTTGTTTTTAAACTTGTCCACAACAACTAAATAAAGGTTACGCCATCCAGAAAATCTAAAGTTTTTTCACAGAATACATTAGCTGTTCCAATAAAACAAAATACAATATAGGCATTGTAACAAAAATTCCTAAAGAACAAGAAAACAATGATTGTTAACAAGGATGCTCAAAAATAGTGTTGAACAAAAATAGGACCAAATCATTCTATTATAATATTTCAGTTTTCAGAACCGAATTATCAGTTTTCTACACCAAAATTTCTGTTGAAAAAATAGGGGACAGCCAGAAAAAATAGCAAACAGAAAGACATTAATGCTAGAGCTGATTTGGGTGCTAAAGAGTTACCCAAATTATTGGCAAGCTCTTCTGCAAAGAGTAGCAGAGCAAGGGGCGTCGATCAGTTAAGTGTTCAAGAACTTAGAAGACCTGGAGTATTTGACGTTGACGAAATAGCGCAACATACTTTAGAAAAGGCCATTCATGAGTGCTATCCCTAGTCTTTGTAGCTGAACTTTTTTCCTTTTAGGGGAGGCGTTGCCGAAGACTATTGCTTTTAATTTTGTTTAACGAAACATTAGTTAGTTTAAACGCACCGAAATAGGAATAATTATTTTAGCTTTGGCCATCCCTTTAAAGCCACTAATTTTCTGAATGGAAAAAATGACCGCTGGCCCGCTACTGAGCCAAATCAATAATCCCGACGATTTGAAAAAATTGAACAAGTCGGACTTGCAACAAGTGTGCAAGGAATTGCGTCAGTTTATTATTGATTCGGTTAGCGTTAACGGAGGACATTTTGGTGCTAGCCTCGGCGTAGTAGAGCTTTCGGTGGCTTTGCACTATATGTACAACACTCCAGACGATCAATTGGTTTGGGATGTAGGCCATCAGGCTTATGGGCACAAAATCCTCACTGGTCGTCGCGATGTATTTCATACCAATCGTCGCTATGGTGGCATTAGTGGTTTCCCTAAAAGAGATGAAAGCGAATATGATGCCTTTGGTGTAGGTCACTCTTCAACCTCTATTTCGGCCGCTTTGGGTATGGCTATTGCTTCTAAAAACCTTGGCGAAACCCATCGTCACCATGTAGCCGTTATTGGTGATGGTGCTATGACAGCGGGCTTACCCTTCGAGGCCATGAACCATGCTGGTGTAAGCAATGCCAATATCCTCGTGATATTGAATGACAACAACATGTCGATAGACCCCAATGTGGGCGCACTCAAAGAATATTTAACCGACATTACCACATCGCCTACCTATAACAAGTTGCGCGATGATGTATGGAAGCTTTTGGGCAAATTACCTTATCCTGAATTTCAACGCGAAATGGCGGGAAAATTAGGGACTAGTATCAAAGGAATGGTCTCACGCCAAAGCAATTTATTTGAAGCCCTAGGCCTTCGCTATTTTGGCCCAATCGATGGTCATAATGTGTTGAAATTGGTAGAGACGATCAAGGACTTAAAAGAAATTCCTGGCCCTAAAATTTTACACATCAAAACCGTAAAAGGTAAGGGTTACGACTTGGCCGAAAAAGACCAAACCTTGTGGCATGCACCTGGTTTGTTTGATAAAGTAACTGGGCAAATCAATAAGAAAGTATCTACGGTACCCGAAGCGCCCAAATACCAAGATGTATTTGGCCATACTATAGTAGAACTGGCCGAAGCCAATCCTTTAGTAATGGGTATTACGCCTGCTATGCCTTCGGGTTGCTCACTCAAAATAATGATGGAAAAAATGCCTGACCGTGCTATAGACGTGGGCATTGCCGAGCAACATGCAGTAACACTGAGTGCTGGTTTGGCTACACGCGGCATGAAGGTATTTTGCAATATATACAGCTCATTTATGCAGCGTGCCTACGATATGGTCATCCATGATGTAGCCATTCAAAAACTACCGGTAATATTTTGCCTCGATAGAGGTGGGGTAGTGGGCGACGATGGTGGAACACATCACGGAGCCTATGATTTGGCCTATATGCGCTGCATACCCAATATGATTGTGAGTGCACCGATGGATGAAGCCGACTTGCGTCATTTAATGTATACGGCACAATTACCTGAGCAAAATTCACCATTTGTGATTCGCTATCCGCGCGGACAAGGCGTAATGCCCGAATGGCGTGTGCCGATGCAAAAAATGCAAATTGGCCAAGGCCGTAAAATACAAGACGGAGAGGAAGTGGCTATTTTGACAATTGGGCACGTGGGTAATTTTGCGGTAAATGCTTGCCGTAGTTTGGCCACTGAAGAGATTATTCCAGCCCATTATGATATGCGTTTTGTCAAACCTTTGGATGAGGCGATGCTGCACGAAGTAGGAAAGAAATTCACTAAAATCATTACGGTAGAAGACGGAACAGTAGTCGGTGGCTTTGGTAGCGCAGTGTTAGAATTTATGAACGCACACAATTACCATCCAACGATTAAAATGTTGGGTATACCTGATCGAGTTATCGAACACGGAAAACCCGAAGAGCTGCACCGCGAATGCGGTTACGATGCACAAGGTATTGCTGAAACGGTAAGAACCTTAATTGCTCAGCGCGAATTGGCTCAATAATTTTTGAACAATATCCAACACCCAAAGGCTACAGCATTGGGTGTTTTTTTTAATGCTTATTACTCCATTCATAAAGGCTACCACCTTTCTCCCAAAGTCGATTGATTTTTTGTTCTATTGCTGGATCGAGAACGAGTGGCGGCGCATGATGCGGCTTAATGCGTGCATCAATAATTAAAGGACCATTACAGCCCCAATGCTTGTTTTTAGTAAAGGAATCAACACCATAGATATCGTGTGAGGGATTGCATCTCGTAAAACTCACCCACAAGAAATTGTTCAAAGCATCTGCTATAAAATCGGCATCATCACCCACAATAATTAAGGCTGTTTGCCCCAAAGCTTCTTTTTGAGTGGCTAATTGTTGGTTGAGTAGATCCATTTCAACAATAGCTTTTTCATAAGTTTCAAAAGCAGCCATACTGAGGGCCACAACCCCGTTTTGCGCTAAGGCAGCAGCTTTCACGCCGCTTAAATTGTGAAAACAATTGGGCAATTCACTCGTCAATTTGCGGAGCTTTTGGCCATAGGCCGCAAAAACAACTTTACTACCCGTATTGAGTCCCGTACCCGAATAATCGAGCGTATCCATTGTAGTTTGGGTATAAAAGTGAACATCCCTGCGCCAATCAATTCTTTCTAAAACAAAGCGGAAATAATCAGCAATATGATGGGTACTTACTTTATTATCTTCATCAGCGGTGATGAATAAAAACTTAGCCAAGCTCAATTGCCCAGTGCCCAATACATGATTGGCAATGGTGAGTAATTCGGCAGGTTGTTTGGTTTGTGCATAAGGCGTGTAGCGTTCGCTACCAATAGCCAATAACAAAGGATGAACTCCTGCAGCATCCACTGCATTTACTTCTTTAAGTCCTGGTATTTCTTTTTGCAATGCTGAACCTGTAATCTCATGAATCAACTCACCAAAACTGGTATCCTCCTGAGGTGGACGACCCACAACGGTAAAGGCCCAAATCGCATCTTTTCGAGCATATACTTTATGCACTTTCATGAGGGGGAATTCATGCTTGAGGCTGTAATAGCCAAGATGGTCACCAAAAGGTCCTTCGGGTTTATTTTCGTTCGGGAAAACCTCACCTGTGATCACAAAATCAGCATCAGTGCTCAGGCAAAAGCCATCTTTATACGTATACCGAAAACGCCGTCCACCCAACAATCCAGCAAAAGTCATTTCGCTCATCCCCTCGGGTAAAGGCATTACAGCAGATAAAGCATGAGAGGGGGGACCACCTACAAAACAACTTACTTTAAGTGCTTGATGTTGCGCATTCGCTTTGCTTTGGTGCACACCTATGCCTCGATGCAATTGATAATGCAAACCAATTTCTTTGTTGAGTACATAGTCGTTACCCGTAAGTTGAATACGATACATGCCCAAATTAGCATTCATGATGCCCGGCTTGTCTATATCTTCGGAATAAACTTGTGGCAAGGTTACAAAAGCACCGCCATCCATTGGCCAATGTTGGATTAAAGGCAAATCACTAATATTGATTTCCTCAAACAGGACTGGTTTTTTGCTGGGATTCTTTAAGGGTAAGGCTTTGATGGCTGCAAAGGCAGTACTGATATGGGCAAAAGGTTTTTTAAAAGCCTCTATAGGATTGTTTTTAAGCGCAATAATTTTTTGCACCGAGTCCATGGTATCCCGAAACATAAATTTACTCCTTTCGAGTGAGCCAAAAATATTGCTGGCTGCTCTGAATTTAGATCCTTTAACATTTTCAAAAAGCAAGGCAGGGCCTTTCTGGGCATAAACCCTCAAATGAATTGCCGCCATTTCTAGATGAGGGTCTACCTCTTCTTTGATCCGAACTAAATGACCATTTTTTTCAAGGTCTATCAAACATTCTTCGAGCGATGCATAAGCCATGGAACGAAGGTAAAATGGAAAAGGCAAACTGTGTAATGGATTTTGAATATAGTTCTATAATGCACCGAGGAAGATGCTCTTATGGCATGGCTGCAATCAGTTTTTGCGTATACGGCATTTGTGGATGTTGCAGGATATCTGTGGCACTTCCTCGCTCTACAATAAGACCTTGGTGCATCACCAATATTTGGTCGGCCATATAATGCACAACTGATAAATCGTGGGAGATAAATAGGTAAGACAAGCCTAATTCGTATTGCAAATCCTTCAGGAGATTGAGGATTTGGGCTTGCACACTTACATCTAAAGCAGAAACACTTTCGTCACATATTAAAATCTCTGCCTCCAAAGCCAATGCGCGTGCAATGCCGAGCCTTTGCCTTTGTCCGCCCGAAAACTGATGTGGATAGCGATAGGCAGCCTCTTTGGGCAATTGAACTAAATCCAATAATCTCTCGGCCTCAAGTTGTAGATTCTTTCCTTTCCTTAATTGATGTATGAGGATTGGCTCTGTAATGATTTCGGCTGCTGTTCGACGCGGATTCAGGGAGGCATAAGGGTCCTGAAAAACGAGTTGCATTTTTTTACGAACAGCATTCCATTGACTATTTTTAAAACCAGCAATATCTTGATTTTCTAATAAAATAGTACCGCTGCGAATGGGTGCTAAGCCCATCAAACTTTTGCCAATGGTGCTTTTACCACAGCCACTCTCACCTACAAGTCCGATGGTTTCCCCTTTTTTTAAGTCAAAAGAAATGCCATTTATTGCTTTAAAAAACTGGGTGCTTTTCCCAAAAAGATTTTTACCCTCGGGATACCAAACATGCAGATCTTGGATTCGTAAAATGGCCTCATCATTCTCGGTAAGTATAGATTGGGCTAAAGTTTCTGTTGTAAGCTTTCCAGCAATAAAGTCCGCTATTACCGGCAATTTTTTACCCTTAATCCCCTGATGAGGACGACAAGAAAGCAGCGCTTGGGTGTATTTCTCTTGTGGATTATGTAAAATCTCTTGTGCAGGACCATATTCGACACATTCGCCTTGGCGCATCACCAATATTTGATCGGCCATTTGGGCAGCTAAAGCCAAATCGTGGGTGATAAAAATCATAGCCGTTTCATGCTCTTGCTGCAAATCCTTCATCAAGGCTACAATATCTTGCTGCACTGTTGCATCGAGAGCCGTTGTAGGCTCATCGGCCAATAATATTTGCGGCCGATTACACATGGCCATTGCAATCATAATACGTTGCTTTTGCCCACCCGAGAGTTGATGCGGAAAACGAAAATATATTTTTTCGGGCTGCGCTAGTTTTACTTTTTCAATCCATTCAAGGGCTTTTGCTTTGGCCGCACGAGGATTTAAGGCTTGATGCTGAGCAATACATTCTTGTAATTGTTTGCCAACAGAGATTACCGGGTTGAGTGCAGTCATTGGTTCTTGAAATATCATGCCCAAAACCTGACCTCTATATTGTTGCCAATCCTTTTGGCTTAAGGATGCTAAATTTATCAGTTGGTCATCTTGCTGCAGGCAAATTTGTCCTTGTATAAGCGCCTCTTTGGCTTGCAAACCCATCATGCTGAGCGCAATTAATGATTTGCCCGAACCACTTTCGCCCACAATAGCCAATGTAGCTCCTTTTTGAAGAGCAAAAGAAATGCCCTTAACAGCCTCAAAATGTTGTGCTGCAGGAAAGGAAATTTTTAAATCGGTAACAGAAAGTAGGGTATTGGGTTGGCTCATCGAGAAGGCAAATATGCAACAATAATTAGTGAAAAGTACATTTAATTGGTCGCCAAAATTCATTTCAAATATCCATCTTTATTATAACATCATTGCCTTTTCAATTCTTTTATTTACCTTAGCACGTTAGTACGAAGAAATACATTTTTCGGGCTAATAGTTTATTATCAATCATATATTTAAAACATTTTTTTAAAAGCTAATGCAAGAAACACTTATAGTGGCGGGCGTCGCGGTTGCGGCAATCGTCATCGGCATATTTATCGGGAAGAGCATCTTTGCCAAAAACACAAAACAAGCTATCGAAGAAGCTGAATCACAAGCCAAAAAACTTATAGAAGATGCCATCGCCAGTGCCGAAACCAACAAAGAAAAAAAGATTTTAGAAGCAAAAGAACATTTCTTAAAACTAAAAACAGAACACGAGAAAGAGGCTTTATTGCGTAACCAAAAAGCAATTGAACTAGAAGGAAGAGTAAAACAACAACAACAAAGCGTCAATGACAAGCTAGCGAATATTCAAAAGCAAACTACCGAAAATGACAACCTAAAAGAGACACTCAACAAGCAATTAGAGGTAGTCAATAATAAACGCAGCGAGCTCGAAAAACACCAAGAAGAGCATATCAAACGTCTTGAAAAAGTAGCCAACTTAAGTGCCGATGAAGCCAAAACGGAATTAATCGAAATGGTTAAAAACGAAGCGCGCAGTAAGGCCATGACGCATGTTAAAGAAATAATGGAAGAGGCCAAAATCAATGCAACCAAAGAGGCCAAAAAAATCATTATTCAAACCATTCAACGTACGGCAGCCGAGCAAACTATTGAAAATGCCATTACCGTTTTCAACCTTGAAAGCGATGAAATTAAGGGTCAAATTATTGGTCGTGAAGGCCGTAATATCCGCGCTCTTGAGGCAGCAACAGGTGTCGATTTAATCATTGACGATACCCCCGAAGCGATTGTATTGAGCTGTTTCGATCCATTGCGTCGTGAGATTGCACGTCTTTCTTTGCAACGTTTGGTGCAAGATGGTCGTATTCACCCTGCCCGCATTGAGGAAGTGGTGGAAAAAACCAAAAAACAAATTGAAGAACAGATTATGGAAATCGGTGAGCGCACCATCATCGAATTGGGTATCCACGGCTTGCACAAAGACCTTGTGCGCATGGTGGGTAAAATGCGTTTCCGTTCCTCTTATGGTCAAAACCTATTGATGCACTCCAAAGAAACCGCCAACCTTTGTGGAATTATGGCGGCCGAATTGGGATTGGGTCAAAAAGTAGTGAAATTGGCCAAACGTGCTGGTTTACTCCACGATATTGGTAAAGTTCCTGACGAAGAAACAGAATTGAGCCATGCCTTATTGGGTGCTAAACTTGCCGAAAAATGTGGTGAGCACGAATCGATTGTGAATGCCATTGGCGCTCACCATGATGAGATGGAGATGACCTACATTATTTCACCGATTGTTCAGGCTTGTGATGCCATTAGTGGTGCTCGTCCAGGTGCTCGTCGTGAGATGATGCAAAGCTATTTGCAACGGATTAAAGACCTTGAAAACTTGGCAACGGCCTACACAGGTGTTGAAAAAGCTTATGCTATCCAAGCCGGTAGAGAATTACGCGTTATTGTAGAAGCAGATAAAGTTTCAGATGCCGATAGCGATCGTTTAAGCTTTGAAATTGCGGATAAAATTCAGAAAGAAATGCAATTCCCTGGTCAGATTAAAGTGACCGTTATCCGTGAATTGCGTTCCGTAAATATTGCCCGTTAAATAAATAATCAGGAAATAAAAGAAGAGCAAATTCAAAGGTTTTTGGGTTTGCTCTTTTTTACTTAAAAAAAGTTCAAATTGATTTTGAAAATGAACCTCGAAATTCCACAACACATACAAAATTATATTGGTGGTGCATTTGTTGCTCCCTCAAATAGCCAGTATATAGACAATATCAACCCCGCAACGGGCGAAGTATATGCCCAGATTCCAGACAGTACGGCCGCGGATGTGCAATTAGCGGTAGATGCTGCTCAAAAGGCTTTCCCAGCTTGGAGTGTCAGCACGGCCGATTTTCGATTTCGGATATTGAATAAAATTGCTGAACTGATTGAAGAAAATTTAGACGCTTTAGCATTGGCCGAAACCAATGATAATGGCAAACCGCTTTGGCTCAGTACCAAAGTGGATATTCCCCGTGCTTCAGAAAACTTTCGATTCTTTGCTACAGGTGCCCTGCATTTTTCAAGCGAAAGCCATAGTATGGCCAATAGCGCTATCAATTACACTTTGCGCAAACCAATTGGAGTTGTAGGTTGCATCTCTCCTTGGAATTTACCTTTATACCTTTTTACTTGGAAAATAGCCCCTGCACTTGCAGCAGGAAATTGTGTGGTAGCCAAGCCAAGTGAAGTAACACCCATGAGCTCTTATTTATTGTCGCGCATTTGTAAGGAGGCCGGTTTGCCCGATGGTGTGTTGAATATTATCCACGGTAATGGACCAAATTGTGGTAGCGAAATCGTTAAACATCCTGATATAAAAGCTATTTCCTTTACTGGCAGCACCAGGGCGGGTAAAGAGATTGCAGCGGTTGCAGCACCAATGTTCAAAAAGATTTCTTTAGAATTAGGCGGCAAAAACCCTAACATCATTTTTGCTGATTGCGATTGGGAAAAAATGATCCGTACTACAGTACAATCTTCCTTTGCCAACCAAGGACAAATTTGTTTGTGCGGCAGCAGAATATTGGTAGAGGAAAGTATTTATGAACAATTCAAAACCGAATTCATTGCCCGTGTGCAAGCCATGAAAGTGGGTGACCCGCTTGACGACAATAGCAAGCAAGGAGCTGTAGTGAGCAAATTACACTTTGACAAAGTAATGGCTTGTATTGAACTAGCCCAACAAGAAGGTGGTCAAATTTTACTGGGCGGGAAAGCGGTGCAACCAGAAGGTCGATGCGCCAATGGCTATTTCATTGAACCCACCATTATAGAAAATCTTGCCCCGAATTGTCGTACCAATATGGAAGAAATTTTCGGCCCTGTAGTGACGCTTCAATCCTTCAAAAACGAGGAAGAAGCTTTGCAAAAAGCCAATGCTAGTGAATATGGATTGGCCGCTACTATTTGGACCCAAGATATAAGTAGAGCCCATAGGATGGCTGCTCAAGTACATAGCGGTATCATTTGGGTAAACTGTTGGTTACTCCGCGATTTACGTACCCCATTTGGCGGTTTTAAAAGCTCGGGTGTAGGGCGCGAAGGTGGCTGGGAAGCCATGCGTTTCTTTACGGAACCCAAAAATGTTGCGATAGAATTTTAAAGCATTATAAAGAAGAAAAATGGACCGGGTACAACAGCAAAAAATACGCTTGTCTCAATTAGACAAAGGAAGTAGAGCATTGATTGTGGAGCATGAAGAAAGTGCTTTCAAACTCACGCTTATGGAAATGGGCTGCATACCTGGCGAACCTGTATGGGTGGAGATGATTGCCCCCATGGGTGATCCATTGGCTTTGCGTATTGCTGGATATCACCTGAGCATTCGTAAAGAAGACGCTGATAAAATTTGGGTGGAAATAATTGAAACGAATTAACTGAATTTTTTATGCCCAGTCATTTTCATAATCACGACATCGATTTAAAGCTTAAAGACAAAAGAAAGCTATCTGCTTTTTTAGAAGCCTTGGTGCATAAACATCTAGAGGGCATAAAAAAAATCAACCTCAATTATATTTTTTGCAGCGACCAACATTTGTTGGGCATCAATCAGCAATTTTTAAACCACGATACATTTACCGACATCATTACCTTCGACCTCAGTGAAAACGAAAAACAAGTTGTGGGAGAAATCTATATCAGTGTAGATAGAATCTCTGAAAATGCTGGAAGATTTAAAACAACTATCGAGCAAGAATTACATCGGGTAATTTTTCATGGAGCCCTACATCTATGTGGCTTTGGCGATAAAAAAACTGCAGATAAAATAGAAATGACGGCGCAAGAAGATGCTTGTCTAGCTCATTATTTTGCCCAATAAAGGGACTCATGTCACATTATTTTTTGCTTTGTATTGCTTGCAATTGCACTAAATACTTTTGTGCTGTTGCTTGGTCTCCTTTTTTAATAAAAGATGCATACAAAATGTTGTAGGCAGGTTGATAACGAGGATTGATGTCGAGAATGCTTTTGGCCACATTAATAGAAGCGTCTGTATTGCCAGAAAGACCATTGGCAACAGCTAAATCCTCCAAATAAACAAGATTCTTAGGGTCTAATAGTAAAGCCTTATTAAGCCATTCTATACAAGCAGATAATTGATTGAGCTGTTTTCCGAAAACACTGGCTACCCGATAATAACCGATGCCCTCTTTGGGTTGCAAGGCGATTGACTTTTGATACCAATAAAGGGATGAATCTGCCTGATTCAGTTTCGAATAGGCCTCGCCTAAACTAAAAAGAGTGGCATATTGATTGGGTAATAATTGCTGGGCTATAAGCAAATTATTTTTTGCTTCAGCAGATTGGTTGATTTGTAATTGCGCCATGGCCAAATTGGTCGACAATTTTGCATTGGGCAGGGTATTTATCTCCATCGATTTTTGATACGCATTAATAGCGGCAGCATAATCCTTTTTGTGTTTGTACAATACATTGCCCATCAATTGCAGGGCATCCGAGTAGTTGGGGTAAATCGTTAAGGCTTTTTGTATATGTTCATAGGCCTCATCGAGCATTTCTTTTTGCAATAAAGTGTCAGTGGTTTTTAAACTCTCTTCGTACAATAATCCACCATAGGTAGAATGAGCTTTGGCCGAATTGGGCGAGGATTGCACATCGGCAGCCAACAAGCTCAAATTGCTCTTCCAATCGAAATTTCTACTAAATGTCTTAAAGCTGTATAGGCTGCACATAATTATCAATAGTAGGTTTAGAGTCTTTAAACGGATTGTATTGTTGGTCACCAATTGAAACAAAAAGTAAACAAGCGCCATACAAAAACCCAAGGACGACAAGAAAACAAATCGCTCATTCATTAAAATACCCACTGAAAAAAACAAATTGGCAACTACTGAAAAAGTGATGAAATAAAATAAAATAGCGAAGGTCAAAAGCTTTTTGCTTCTAAAGGTTTTGAAACAATAAAAGGCAATAGCAAGATGGACTAATAAGGAAAAGAGTACAACTGGGTTGGAGAATTGAGTATAGGGTATTTGATTAAAATAATAATCGTGGCTAAGCGTAATAGGCATGAGCAGAAGCTTTAGATAATAAAACCAGGTAAGCAAAATGGTTGCATAGCGCTCTGTACTGCTGGCTAATAAAAAAGGATTATTAAGAATTTCGCCTGAGCTAGCTGTAAAGTTTGTAGAGGTAAATTGGTTGCGTAAAACTAAAAAGAGTAGGGTAGGTAGGGCAACCGCAGCAATTGTGAATAGATAATCTTTTTTTTGTGCTGGGGTAAAAAAGTAAAACGCTAAAGGAATAATTGCTACAAAGGTGATGGAATTTTCTTTGGACAATAGGGAGAGGAAAAAGAAAATGGGCACAGCAATGAGTGTCGTTATTTTCTGGGTGTAAGTATATCCTATTGCAAAATAAAGCGCGAGTAGCGCAAACAACATTCCTAAAATTTCATCACGGCCTTTAATATTAGCGACGACTTCGGTATGTATAGGATGCACAGCAAAGAGTAAACTCGCCCAAAATGCCCAATGAGTAAACATAGACTGCGCTTCGGTTTTACCAGAAATCTTCAATAATAAGCGCAAGAAAACAATACAAGTAAGGGCGAACAATAAGACATTAATGCCATGACTAATGGCCGGATTCATTCCCCAAAATTCATACTCTATTGCAAAGCTTACAATACTTAAAGGCCTATATCTTCCACCCTCTACTAGTTGGGATGCCTTTTCGCCAAGGCAGCCATAAAAGGCATCGTGTGTAAAGATATCTTTGATGCCTTCAAAACCTTTTTGGGTCAATTTATTTTCAGTAATAACGATACCATCATCAATGGCGTAGCCATTCCAAAGCGTATTTCCATAAAGCAATACAGCTGCAATAAAAACAATCCAATAGCCAAGCTTATTTTGATTGTTCATGGTCCAAGACTCTTGTGTAGCAGGGGTTTTAGAATCCACGTTTGCACTTTCCTTTGTAGTCGTTTTTTTCTTTGCCATAGGGTATACTGTGCTCAATAATAATAAAATTACTTGCTCAAAAATAGATGGAGAATGGTAGAAATCCTCGATTCTATGAAAAGAATTGAGTTGAGATAATAGTTTGAAGCAGATAATTAATGATCACCTAAAAACCATTCGGCAAAAGAAGTGGATGTTTCATCCAAACGAATACTCAGCAACTGTACATGAGCAGGAAATAATGTTTTAATCGAATCCACGAAATGCAAAAGCAGAAGTTCACAGGTGGGCTGAAAAGGAAGCATAAAATTTTTTCATCAAAAAAACCAGTCATTTCTAAATAGTCTACTTGGGAAAGGGCTTTTTTTGAAAAGAAGAATGGATCTCGTTTTATGCAGTATTGCATTTCAAAAAGGAGCGATAAATAGTAGGATTAATTTCTGTTTAAGAAGTTTGATGAGTATAGCACCCTAAATTTCTGCGAATGAGACTTTTAGGGGTACAAAAAATACTATTCAATAATTAGTATTTTTTATCCGATTTTTCAATTTATCCGATTACTTTTGTCTAGCTTTTCATTGTCAATACCAAAGCTTTGCAACAAGAATCAATTAACACCAAATCATCTTCTTTCTTTTTAGTCGAAAAACTAAGAGATTATGCCCAATTACTCAAGCCCAACTTGAGTATGATGGTCGTATTTTCTAGCGTGATTGGTTATTTGATGGTACCCAATGTGCGCTTTGATTGGCAAAAAGTCACTTTATTGTATTTAGGAGGATTGTTGGTAACGGGTGCCGCCAACACCATCAATCAAATATTGGAACATGAAGGCGATAAAATGATGAAACGCACCATGCTTCGGCCTATTCCCGATGGACGAATGGGTAAAGCTGAAGCTTGGACAATAGCTTTGGTAGCGGGTTTCGGAGGGGCAACTTTACTGGGTGCCTATTTCAATGTACTGACAGGAATCCTTAGTTTTATTTCTCTGTTGTTGTATGCCTTTGCTTATACACCTATGAAAAGGGTTCATCCCATTGCTGTTTTCATAGGCGCAATTCCCGGTGCTTTACCTCCCTTATTAGGTTGGGTAGCAGGGTCAAATGCGCTTAGTGGACCTTTAGCTATAGGTGGTTGGGTCTTGTTTTTATTTCAATTTTTTTGGCAGTTTCCCCACTATTGGGCTATTGGCTGGGTAGGCTATGATGAATACCAAAAAGCAGGTATTAGCATGTTGCCTTCTCAGGAGCGCACATCAAGATTTACAGGATTACAATGTATGTTTTACAGTATTGTTTTAATCCCCCTGGCAATGATTCCTCGATTTTTAAACATGTGCAATAATTGGGGAATGTGGATCATGATGTTGGGCGGTGTTTTATATTTTGTAGCCTCTGTCAATTTTTATCGCAAAAACGACTATAAATCGGCAAAACAGGTGATGTATGCCTCCTTTATTTATTTACCCTTAGTATTATTGGCACTTTATTTTACAAAATTATAAACATAGAGATGAATACTGTACCCAGAAAAAAAATTCACCCGCAAATGTTTGCATTGTATGTGGCTATGGCCAGCATAGCAATGATGTTTGCTGGGCTTACCAGTGCCTATATTGTTCGGAAGGCACAGCCTAATTGGCGTGTATTCGAATTACCCAGTATTTTTTGGATGTCTACTATCGTTATTATAGCTAGCAGTATTACTGTTGCCTTAGCACTCAGGGCCCATAAAGCAAAAAAAATCGCACAAGCAAGATGGTTAATGGTTTTGACTCTGGCTTTAGGTAGCACTTTTGCTTTGTTGCAGTATAATGGCTTTTATGAGTTGTACCATTTACCACAACCTGTTCGGGTAGAAGGTAATCCAAGTGAGTCCTTTTTATTTATTATCTGGGGACTTCACTTATTGCACATTGCAGGTGGTTTATTTGCCTTACTGATTGTTTGGCTCCGTAGCTATCGAAAAAATGTAAAAGAATACAGCAGCAACGGCCTTGCCATTGTGGCCAATTATTGGCACTTTGTTGATGTATTATGGATTTACCTTTTCTTATTTTTTATGTTTGGGTAAATTATAAAAAAAGACATTTGGATGACTGAAAAAACCGTATTATTTTTGCCACAATTCAACCCAACTTATATTCTCAATTTTTAACAGTTTATGTCGCACAGCACAACAGCACCAACACCTAAAGCATTTGGCGGAGGACGTTCTCCCTTTAATGTGAGCTACGGAAAAATCATGATGTGGTTCTTCCTTTTATCGGATGCATTCACTTTCAGCGCTTTCCTAATTTCTTATGGCACCACACGATTCTTTTCTGCTGTGTGGCCAGACTCAAACCATGTATTTAGCTCTTTCCCTTTTATGTCAGGAGGCGATAAACCTTTGATGTTTGTGAGTTTGATGACATTTATTTTGATTCTTTCTTCTGTCACAATGGTTTTAGCCGTACATGCGGGACATTGCAATGATAAACAAGGCGTAATCAAATGGTTATTATGGACAATTATTGGTGGTATTGCGTTCTTGAGCTGTCAAGCATGGGAATGGACGCATTTAAATCATCAAGGTGCTTGGTGGGCTTCGTTTCAAGATGTTCATTCACCTAAAGATGTATATACCCACTTCTTTAAACCAGAGGTACTCGCTGCAGCCACACCAGAGCAATTATCCCAATCGACCAATAACTTTTTCAACTTCTTCTTTACCATTACAGGTTTCCATGGTGCCCACGTTACGAGTGGTGTCATCTTTAATATCCTTATTTTGGTGAACACCGTAAATGGCGTTTATGAAAAAAGAGGACATTATGAAATGATTGAAAAAGTAGGCCTTTATTGGCACTTTGTAGATTTAGTTTGGGTATTCGTATTTACATGCTTTTACTTGCTCTAGGTCTTCAAAAAAAAATCTAACAAACATTCTCACAACTAACCTAAATTATTGAATAATGTCACACGGTTCTCACGACGAAAATAATATCCAACACCTTTATGAAGGTGATCAATCAAAGCTTTATTCTGGCGTGCTAGCTCATCACCATGATGCTAAATCAGCAGAAAGCAAGGCTCAAGTAGCTAAAATTTGGAAAATTACTTTAATCCTTTCCATCATTACGATCGCAGAGGTTTTAGGCGGTCTATACCTTTCAGAATATATGGCTAAATGGCTATTGAATTCTATTTTCTTGGTACTGACTATTCTTAAATCAGCTTATATCGTAAGTGTATTTATGCATCTTGGCGATGAGGTGAAGTGGTTCCGTTTTTGCGTATTGATTCCATTAACCTTATTCATCTGGTTTATCATCGCATTTTTATTCGATGGAAGTCAGTGGAAAATTTTTAATGAAAATAATCCTGCACGTTTCGATTATCACCAAACTAAATAATGAAAAAGCCTAACAACAAAAAGTTCTTAATAGCGTTAACGGTAGCAATAGTGCTGCCGTTTTCTTTTTATATAATTGCTAAAATAAAAAAGAAAGACCATTTAAATATGCCCAAATATTATGGCATATCGACAATAGACACCCTCACAAAGGATGGTAAACAATGGTTAGATACCAATTATAAAACGGTTGCAGATATTGTATTGACCAATCAAATGGGCGATACCGTTTCACTTAATCATGATTTAAATGGTAAAATGTTATTGGTCGAAGTATTTTTCACCAATTGTACCAGTATTTGTCCGACACTAACCAATAATATCAGCTATTTTTTACACAAAGCCTTTAAGAAAAACGACACCACCGTTCATTTTGTGTCTATAAGCATAGACCCAGCAAAGGACTCTTTAGCCGTTTTAAAAGCATATGCGCAAAAATACAAAGCTAATCCTGACCATTGGTGGTTTTTGACAGGAGACAGAAGCCTTATCCACCAATATCTGTATCATGAGCTAAAATTAATGCTCAAGCAATCGGGTAATGATACCGAAATACTTGAGCATACACCGACATTGGTGTTAATAGATAAAGATAGATACATTAGAGGCTATTACAATGGCTTGGACACTTTAGATTTAAAAAAGTGTGCAGACGACATTGGCCTTATATCTATGCAAAAAAGAAGGAAAAAATAAAAGTATAATCGCTAAACTATGATTTAGGTATTTGTACTTTTTTTACTTCCACCGATTTAATGGCTACCATAAATTCTTTGGCAGGTTTAAATGTTGGAATGTAATGTTCTGGAATATGAACGACCTCATTCTTTTTAATGTTTCGCCCTTTCTTGGCAGCACGTTTTTTAACAGTAAAGCTACCAAATCCGCGAATACTTACTGTTTCTCCTTCAAAAACAGTTTGCTTCACTTCTTTAAAAAATGTTTCCAAGGTCACAAGAATATCCACTTTCGGAATTCCTGTTTTGTCAGAAATGTTTGAAATAACGTCGGCTTTTCTCATAATTTTTTTAAAGTTATTTAGTATTTTGAAATAAAATACTCGACAAGATAATTAAAATAAATAAAAAGCAATAGCCTCGAAGAAATTATTTTTTTATAATGATTTCTTCGAGGCTAAAATACGTTATAAATGAATCATTTACTAACTTATATTTCTCTATTTGCATCAAAAGCCTCTAGCTCATTTGCCACTGCAGTTAAGAAACTGGCACCCAAAGAACCATCCACAATTCTATGGTCGTAACTAAGCGATAGATACATCATGTGCCTAATCGCAATGACATCACCCTCTGCTGTTTCAATAACCATTGGGCGTTTTTTGATACTACCTACGGCCAGTATTGCTACTTGTGGTTGATTAATAATGGGTGTACCCATTAGACTACCAAAAGTACCCACATTGGTAAGCGTAAAGGTACCACCTTGGGTATCATCAGCTTTTAATTTTCCACCCCTTGCTGCATTAGCTAAGCCATTTACATCTTTTGCCAGACCAATAAGATTCTTAGTGTCGGCATTTTTGATTACCGGTACAATCAAATTACCACTTGGTAAGGCTGCAGCCATACCGATGTTGATATCCTTTTTGATGATAATTCTATCGCCATCAAGGCTGCTGTTGATCATTGGGTATTTACTGATACTTTTTACAATCGCCTCAATAAATATTGGGGTAAAGGTTATTTTCTCGGCATATTTCTTTTCAAAAGCACCTTTAGATTTTTCTCTCCAGCGTACAAGATTAGTAACATCGGCTTCAGTAAAGCTTGTTACGTGCGGTGAGGTTGCTTTACTGCGTACCATATGTTCAGCAATAAGCTTACGCATACGGTCCATTTCTACAATTTCTACATTACCCGAAATAACTGCTGGTGCAGCCTTAGGCGCTTCATTCACCGTTGTTACAGGAGCAGATGGAGCTACTGGGCTTGCTATTGGAGCAGCCACTGCATTCCCTCTATTCGCTACATAATTCAAAATATCCTTTTTGGTCACACGACCCTCATTGCCTGTTCCAGGTATGCTTTCCAACTCAGCCATGCTAACAGCTTCTTGCGTAGCAATATTCAAAACAAGCGGAGAATAAAACTTATTGGTGCCCGCAGCTGCCGTTGGTACACTTGCTGTACTTGGTGCACTAGCCACAACTGGGCTTGCCGCTTGCGGAGCAGGAGCTGTAACGTTGGAAACAGCGGCAACAGCCTCAGAGCTGATACGCGCAATAACGGTGCCAACGGCCACAACATCATTTTCTTTAAATAAGATTTCTGTGATAGTTCCTGCACCTGTAGAAGGAACTTCGCTATCTACTTTATCAGTAGCAATTTCGAGTACAGTTTCGTCCATTTTTACTACATCTCCAGCTTTTTTATGCCATTTCAAGATGGTAGCTTCTGTAATGCTTTCACCCATTTTGGGCATTACTAAATCAACTATTGCCATATTAATATTTTACTTTCTTAAGTGTGAAATTTTCAGCGCAAAAGTAATCAATTAGCGTTAAAGTATTAACCCAATTCCGAAACTAAATAATAACTATCTTATCTTGCAGCAACTTTTTATCAGAGGAATTTTACCATGAAATGGACTTACCCAATTCTCTTACTGGCCATTGGATTTATCCCTAACAGCGTTTGGGCTCAAAAGAATTTATTTCAAAGCGAGAAATTAGAAGCCCGAAAAGGTTTTCTTTTGGGTGCAAATGGCAATTTTGATATGCCCGCAGGCGATCTTAAACATAGATTTGGAAACAGCTATCGCTTGGGGCCTTCGATGCACTACAAAACCAAAAAGAACTGGATCTTTGGCATAAAGTTTGACTTTACCAATGGCGACCAAATCAAAGAAGATTCCCTCTTTTCGGGTATTAAGGATAATGCGGGCACGATGATTAATCAAAATGGTCAGAGGATTGGTATCAATACCTATCGCAGAGGTTTTATGTCAGGAATAGAGGCCGGCTATATCATCAACACTTCAAAAAAAGTATCCGATAATGGCATAATGCTCTTGACAGGTCTGGGCTTTATACAACATAAAATTTTGATTCAAGACAAAGGAGAATCGATTCTTTCATTGACCGCAGACTATAGAAAAGGCTATGATAGACTTACGAATGGGCTATATCTGGAACAATATGTAGGCTATTTGTATTTGTCGAATAATGGCCTAATCAATTTTCATATCGGTTTGGATGTGGCTATGGGATTTACACAAGGTCGAAGAGATTTTTTATATGATGTACGCCGACCAGATAAAGAAAATAGAACAGATATACTTTTTGGTGTAAGAGGTGGATGGTATTTGCCCATGTTTAAACGAAAATCAGAAGAGTTTTTCTTCGAGTAAATTATGCTATACCTCTATCGTTTAAGTATTTTGTTGTACGTACTTGCTGTGCGTTATGCCGCTTTGTTTAAGCCCAAAGCCAAGCTTTTTATTGAAGGAAGAAAAGGATTACTTTTAAAAATAAAAGCCCAAATGGGTCAAGAAACAAGACCCCGCATTTGGATGCATTGCGCATCATTAGGCGAGTTCGAACAAGGTCGTCCTATTCTGGAACACATAAGAGAACAATACCCTCATTACGCCATTGTCCTTAGCTTTTTTTCACCCTCAGGCTACCAGGTCCATAAAAAATATAAAGGGGCTGATTATGTATTTTATCTTCCGATAGATACTGCTAGCAATGCCCAACAATTCATTTTAAATGTCCAACCATCTTTGGCCATTTTTGTGAAATATGATTTGTGGTATTACTATTTGTATGAATTGCATAGCAATAGCATTCCTTGTATTTTGGTCGATGCTATTTTTCGACCCTCACAAGGTTTCTTTAAATGGTATGGCGCGGTACAAAGAAAAATGGTGCAGTTATTAAGCCACATTTTTGTTCAAAATGAACAATCACTTCAACTGTTACATTCGATAGGGGTAGAGCAGGTAAGTATAGCTGGAGATACACGCTTCGATAGGGTTTTGTCGGTAGCACATAGAGTAGAATCTATTGAAAAAATAGAACAAATTGCTGAACGATATCAATTGCTTATTGCGGGCAGTACTTGGGCAGAAGACGAACAATTATTGGCCAACATTTTGCCACAATTACCTCCTCATTGGAAACTAATCATTGTGCCGCATGAGGTGGATGAACAGCGCATTAGGAGTATTGAAAAACTATTTGAAGGGAGGATCAAAAGATGGTCGACTTGGGACGAACAACTACTAGACAAACAAGTATTGGTTTTAGACACCATTGGGCTTTGCTTAAATTATACCGATATGGTAGTATCGCCTGGATCGGTGGAGGCTTGAGTAGTGGCGGTGTGCACAATGTACTAGAAGCGGCTGTTTACGGACAAGCTTGCGCTTATGGACCCGTTCACGAAAAATACCAAGAAGCTATAGAATTGATAGAATCGGGTGGGGCAGTATGTTGTACCAATAGCGAAGAATTGTCTGCCTTTTTACAAAAGATACTTCAAGACGAAAGCTACCAGCAGCAATGCAGCCTTGCAGCTAAAAATTATGTAGCCTCAAAAGGTGGCGCAACACCCAAAATCATCGATTACCTCGAAGCAAAAAATTGGTTGAGCACATTGTAAAAAATCTGTTCGCTGAATCCATCTTCCTTCCATTGGTATAAAGTAGTAATGCCTGAGTTTTCCAAAAACTGCAAAGCTTCTTTTTTATTTTCACTAAGGTTGATTTCATTTAATATCTCATCGTAAGCCTCAGGATTGTTGCCAAATAATTCGGAGATAAAATTGTATTTATCATTAATCCCAATAAAGGTGCGGATATCCTTATTCCACAATTTAAAATCAGTCAAGGAATTGGGTGGATTGGCTTTGGAGGCTTCTGGCTCTTCCACCATTTCCTCAATAATTTTTTCATGATGTTGACATGTAGGCTCTGATTCTGCTAATTGTTCTTCTGCAACATCTTGCTGCTCTGCTTCCCTTTCCTTCAACTCTTCTTCGTGTAACAAAATAAGTTCTTCTTCATCCTCTACCATCCAATCAGTCCCATCATCGCCATCTTCGATGGATTCTATTTCATCTTCTAATCGATTTTCATCATAAAATATGGAAGATTCTGGTATTTCAATCTCTACTTCTTCGACTTCATCTACGCGAATATCATCATCAATAATGTTGCTTTCTATGGTTTTAAGCTCTGTATTTAAGGCTAAAATCTCTTCATACAAATCGCGTGTGTACTGCAGCAACAAATCTTTTTCGATGCTGCTGATACTTGAATGATTGGCCGAACTAAGTTGTTCTAGTTTTTTGATGAGGCTTATTATGGGTTCCATGATGATCTACATTTTATGAAGAGAATGTGAAAATAGCATTTTTATTGAGCAAGAAATGATGTAACCATTTCAATCAGTTGATTGCTGGCTATTGCTAAATCATCATTGATGATGATTTGGTCAAACTGTGGGGCAAAACTCATTTCATAAGCCGCCTTATCGATGCGCTCCTTCAGCGTTTCGGGGTTTTCAGTACCCCGTTTTTCTAATCTTTCTTTTAATATTTCTATAGAAGGTGCTTGGATAAAAACCGAAAGCGCTTGGCTACGATATTGGCTCTGCACATTCAGCGCGCCTTTTACATCAATATCTACCAAAGGGATTTTGGCTTGCGACCATATCCTGTTGAGTTCGGTTTTGAGCGTGCCATAATATTTACCTTCGTACACCATCTCCCATTCTATAAATTCGTTGTTAGCAATCGATTGTTGAAACTGCTCCACACTGATGAAATGATAATCTTGGCCATCCACTTCACCCATGCGTGGAGCGCGGGTACAAGCCGAAATGGAAAAAGCGAAATCAGGAAAATGTGCCATCAAATGCTTGATGAGCGTTGATTTTCCTGAGCCAGAAGGTGCTGTGATGATGATGATTTTATTCATGCTTATTTCGGATAATGCTACTCAAAAAAATTAATAATCGATACTCATTTTCAGCGCATCCTTGAGTTGGTGCAACATGGGGTTTTTTTCGGCCATTAAGGCAAATACTTCGGCCTTACTCAAGGCTCTTTCGCCCGGTTCATTTTCTTCAATCACGGCTATATTACTGATACTGACCAGTAAGCCTGTTTCCTTTTTGATTAAATCTTGGATATTTCCACGTTCCGATTGGGCATAACTATCGGTAATTTTATTGGGCGAAATAAGCTGTAACAAGCCCGATTCGGGCATTTCCAGTTTTATTGTTTCGAAGGCATTGAAAAGGATACTTTTATTTTCGGTCTTTAGTTGTTGTTTGTATTGGGCAAAAATATGTTCAACCATTTCCAAGGTCAAATCACTCATCGCCATTTTTTCGGTATCGGCAATGTTGTTTGTTGCTTGCAACATATTGCGCGAAATACGTCTTGTGGCCCCAGCTGCATTTTCAGACGCTGCAAAGGGTGCACTTTTTTCGCTCGAAATATTTTGGGTAGGAGCAACAGGCTGTGGATCAGGATTCGTCTCTTCCTTGACGATTTGTTGTTCCACAATTGTACTTGTATAGGTAGGCGCAGCAGTACTTTGAGGCTGCGCTGTAAGAGTATTAGGCTGTGCCGTTTGTGCGGCTATGCCTGGACTATTGTTTTTTTTTTCGCCCGAAAAATCAATTTTCGTGGCCTGCAATAAATAGCAAAGTCTGATTAAGCAAAGCTCGGTATGCAGTCTTCTATTATGGGCATTTTTGTATTCGAGTACCGATTCGTTGACCACATTCAGGGCCGAGAGAATAAAAGAGGGTGGACTCTGTGCAGCTTTTTCGTGATAAATGGGTTTGTGGTTATTGGGTACATCCAAAAGTTTGGCCATTCGAGCATCTTTACACAAAAGTAAATTTCTAAAATGTTCCAAAAATCCATTCAAAATAACATCCCCTTCAAAACCCCTATCCAAAACTTCGTCTAAAAGCAACAAGGTGCTAGCGATATCACTGGCCAAAATGAGGTCGGTAATTTTAAAATAAAAATCGGCATCCAATTGGTTGAGATGCTCCATAGTGGCGGCATAGCTCAATTGTCCATTGGTGAAACTCGAAATCCTGTCGAGCATCGAAAGGGCGTCACGCATACATCCTTCGCTCTTTTGAGCGATGACATGAAGCGCGGCTTCGTCGGCCACGATGTTTTCTTTTACCGTTATCTGCGCCAGATGTTGTACGGTATCATTGGTCGTGATTCTTTTAAAATCGAATATCTGGCAACGGCTCAGAATGGTCGGTAATATCTTGTGTTTTTCGGTAGTAGCTAATATGAAGATAGCGTATGATGGCGGTTCTTCGAGCGTTTTTAGAAAGGCATTGAAGGCTGCAGTACTCAACATGTGTACCTCATCTATGATGTACACTTTGTATTTTCCTTGTTGCGGCGAAAAGCGAACTTGCTCGGTGAGGTTACGAATATCTTCTACCGAGTTGTTAGAGGCCGCATCTAATTCAAATACATTGAAAGAGGTGTTGTTGTTAAAGGATTGGCAATTGTTGCAAGTGTCGCAAGCTTCCATATTTTCAGTAGGATGCTCGCAATTCAGGGTTTTGGCAAGGATACGGGCACAAGTAGTTTTACCAACACCACGCGGTCCACAAAACAAAAATGCATGCGCCAAATGATTAGTGCGTATTGAATTTTTGAGTGTAGTAGTGATATGCTCTTGACCCACCACGGTATCAAAAGTTTGGGGCCTATATTTTCTTGCTGAAACGATGTATTGATCCGACATTATTGTTTGCTGCTAAAATTTGGATTCGACTAGAGACTAAAGGTAAAGGATGTGTTTAATAAAACAAATACATCAAGCGCAGAGCAAAAACATTATTAAACTGTTCTGATCGACCAAATAGAGGATCAACATTATCTCTGATAGAAATCATTGAATATTGAAAACGTAAACCTGCAAAAAGTCCTTTATAGACGTGTAATTGACCTGTGAGCACGAGGTTAATGTCCATCTTTTTAAACGGATATTTATCAGGGTCATATTTAATACTGCTGCTGCTCACATTAATTTCTTCTCTACTACCGATGAGTTGCGCATAGGAAAAACCAGCTCCAAAATGACTCTTCTTTTGGTCGAAATAGTTGAGTTGAATGGGTATTTCGGCATAATTCAGGTGGATATTTTGCTTGTTGATTTGCGTGATATTACCCCGTGAAAGTTGCGCACCATTAGATATTGCACCTTTTTGAACATACAATATCTCAATACTAGCAGCCAATTGGGGCTTTAGCTGGGCATACAATATGGCGCCAGCATTGAATCCCATCTTTTTGTATCCGCGATAACTATCTCCATCAACTTGCGAAAAATTAGTACCGGCTACAAAACCGCCCACAAAGGTTTTAGGATCTTCAACATAATAATTGCTGGGGTTTTGAGCCCACACAGACTGACAAACCATCATCAGCAAGGATAATCCTACTAGATATTGTAGCTTCATCTTAGACATTCTTTTTTTTCGTTAAAACAAATACATCACTCTCAGCGTCCACATATTATTGAATTGCTGGCTCCGGGCAAATTCATAATCAACCTTTTCCCGAATGGGCAGCAGAGAATATTGAAATCGAAGATTGGCGTACAAACCTTTTACCAAATGCAGATTAGCAGCAAAAAGTACATTCAAATCCATTTTTTTAAAAGGATATTGAGCGGGGTCGTAATTACTGGCTGGGCTTGTTTGTATCAACTCTTCGGCGCTAATTAATTGGGCATAAGAAAGACCTGCTCCAATATGACTTTTATGTTTGTCATAAACGTTAAACATTATAGGTATTTCAGCATAATTAAAGTTGATTTTTTGCGTGACAATCGTATAGATTTTGGAACTAGAATTTTGCCTAAAATTAGATCTCGCACCTTTTTGCGCATACAACAATTCCATACTCAAAGAAAAATGTTGGGCAATTCTGGCATACAAAACAGCTCCTGCATTGATGCCTGTTTTGAAATACCCAGCATATTTGTCTCCATCTACTTGACAAAAATTAGCCCCTGCGACCACACCTCCCGAAAACAATTTGGGCTCCTCGACATAATAATTGGCGGGATTTTGGGCCGATGCCCTAAAAAAAATGCCACTCAATAAAATGATAACACTTAAAATTGTAGCTAATTTTCTACTTTTAGTCATCGGTGATAAAGTATCCTGCATAATGAACATCAAAATTACAGCAAACACACTAAAAAAATTAGAGCAACTTTTTGAAGAGGCTCGTTATATCATTCGCTTTGAAAAAGGCACCTTTAATTCAGGTTATTGTATTCTTGAAGATAAAAGGGTAGTAGTAGTCAATAAGTTCCTCAATTTAGAAGGGCGTATTAATGCACTTTCTGAGATATTACCCAGTATAAATGTTATAGAAGGGGACCTCAGTACCGAGTCGTTAAAATTTTACAAACAAATCATGGGTGACTATTCACCCAACATTATTACCATACAAACCGAAATGGACATTTAAACCTATGCGCATAAGCTTTTTAGGCACCGGAACCTCACAAGGTGTACCCGTAATCGCATGTCCTTGTTCTGTTTGCACTTCGGATGATCCCAGAGATAATAGATTACGTTCTTCTGTTTTGATAGAAACTGAAGAAGCCAATTTTGTGATTGATAGTGGACCTGATTTTAGGTACCAAATGTTGCGCCAAAAAGTAAAAAAACTTGATGCGATTGTGTTTACTCATGGCCACAAAGACCACACGGCAGGGCTTGATGATGTTCGAGCGTACAACTATTTTCAACAAAAGGAAATGGATATTTATGCCAGTGAGGAAACACAAGAGGTATTACACAGAGAATTTCAATACATCTTTTTAAATTCAAGCTATCCGGGTGTACCTCAAATAAAAATGCACGAATTGCGCAATGATCCATTTTATATTAATGGTTTAAAAATTACACCCATTAGAGCACTACATTATAAAATGGAGGTTTTTGGTTTTAGGATAGGGGATTTTAGCTACATCACCGATGCCAACTACATAGCCCCAGAAGAATTAGAAAAAATAAAAGGATCAAAGGTTTTAGTCCTTAACGCTCTTCGTCTCGAACAGCATATTTCGCATTTTACCCTCGAAGAAGCTACCCAGCTAGCACAAACATTAAATTGTGAGCAAACCTATTTTACCCATATTAGCCATCAACTAGGACTTCATGCCCAAGTAAATGCTGCTTTGCCCAAAGGTATTGCGCTTGCGTATGATGGCCTGTGTATTACTTTGTAAGGAGCATTTTTTTTCATCTACCTTTTTGGGTACAACAAAGCGAATGTTGGACTAGACCAAACATTCGCTTTGTTCAATTTTCTGTTGAATGATTATTGCGCCGAAAGTTCTTTCACTTTAGCAAACACTTCATTTTCTCCACCTTCTTCGTATCCGGTGTGCATCCAAGCTATTTTACCAGTCTTATCGACAATAATGGTAAAGGGTACGTTTTGGAAATTTAAAGAACGTTTCAAATCAGAATTTGCATCTTGATAATAAGGAAATTCCCAACCTTGCGATTTGGCGTAACTGCGCACCAAACCTTCTGCACGAGACTCATCAATTGAAACCGTCATGTAATTAAAATCAACTTCTTTTTTCCAATCCGTCATTTTTTTACGCACATTATTGATTTCTTTTTTGCAAGGCACACACCAAGTAGCCCAAAAACTAACCACTGTAATTTTTCCTTTTTCAAAAGTTTGGTTGAAGGCTATTTTTTTACCAGTGTTCACATCTTTAATAGAAGTGTTTGGCAATTCAGATTGTGCCCAAAGAGTTGCTGAGGCAAAAATACATAAGGCAAGTGTGCTTATTTTTTTCATTGTTTTTATTGTTTAAATTCTTCAGACAAAATTAAGTTGTTAATGTTACATCAGAAAAGTAATTTCGTAAATATTTTTAAAAGATTTTAACAGTACCTTAATGAAGAAATACCTGCTTTCTTTTGCTGCAATAGCAGCCTTTTCAAGTGCTTGGTCACAAGGACAGCTTACCGGCGACATTATGACCAATGTCAATTTTTATGAGAATGATAAAAAAATAATTGAACCGAATAACTCGCTATACGAAAACTATAAAAATGGAGGAGAAGGATGGTTGAGCTTGAGATACAATAATAATGGGTTTACCGGATTTCTTCGTGTAGATGCTTTTCAAAATTCAAACTTAAAATACCTAACACGCCCCATGACCACCTTTGGGTTGGGTGCCTTTTCTTTGAGTAAAGACATTGATGATTTAAGCGTTACTGTAGGCTATATTTATGACCAAGTAGGTAGTGGTATTCTTTTTCGTTCCTACGAGGATAGAGGCCTCTTAATCGATAATGCTTTGGTAGGCCTTTCGCTCAAATATAAAATTAATGACCAACTATTCGTTAAAGGATTTGCTGGTCAACAAAAGAACAACAACCTGGTGAATACCTTTTATGCACCTATTTTTAAATCGGCCACAGTCGAAGGAGACTATAACATGGGCAAAGTGCATATGAACCCCGGCGTAGCCGCTTTGAATCGCACCTTAGACCAAAATTCAATGGATGCTGTAGTTGCTTCTATTAACGCCCAACCGATTTCCGAGCGTTTTGTACCCAAATTCAATATGTATGCCTTTACCGGTTACAATAACCTTACTTACGAAAACATTTCCTGGTATGTAGAAGGTGCCTACAAAACAAGTGAAGCCATCAGTGTAAACGGCAAGTTGATGAATGAAGAAGGCTCTACCTTGTATTCTACTTTAGGATGGGCCAAAAAAGGCATTGCCCTTAATGTATCGGCAAAGCGAACAGAAAATTTTGTGATGCGCACATCCCCTTCACAAATACTATTGGATGGTATGGTCAACTGGCAACCTGTTGTGGCTATTATTCGTCCTCATCGTTTATTAGCCCGATACTCTCCAGCATCGCAAGATGCCTCTGAAATGGCTTACAAAGCTGATGTTTTCATTGCACCTAATGATGATTATAATATTAACTTGAATTATACCCATATGAATACCCTTAGTGGGAACAAACTGTATGAAGAAATTTTTGCAGATGCTGAGTATCGTGGTTTTAAAAAATGGATATTAGGCGGTGGTATTCAATATCTAGAATACAACCTTCAGGTTTATCGTAATGAACCATTACCCTTCATGTTCTCTGTAACACCATTTGTGGATGTTACTTACCGTATCAATGATAAAAAAGCGATTAGGGTAGAATTAGAATACCAAGATAAAAAACAAGATATGGGTTCAATGTTCTTTGGTCTTGCCGAATTTACTGTAGCTCCAAAATGGTCCTTTGCCCTGTCGAATATGTATGTTTTCAAACCCAATTATGCCAAATTTGAGAACTTTAATTATCCCACGATTTTCACTGCCTATACCAAAGGACCACATCGCTTTTCACTTGCCTACGTAAAACAAATTGCGGGTATCAACTGTACAGGTGGGGTATGTCGTTACGAACCAGCATTTAGTGGGGTAAGGGCTATGATTACATCAAGTTTTTAAATTTTACACTGTAGCGCAGTAACCTATTTTTGTACCCTCAATTGAAATTATAAATTTTCAAAAAATGATCCAAGCCTCTTTAAAAAAAGACGATAAAAAAGCAAAACTACTTATCCTAACTGTTTCATTCGTAGTATTTGCAGCAGTTGTAATCCTGAGTAAAGTAAAACTCGAGGTCGACTTAGGATTCGATTCGCACATTTTTGCATTATTCAATGCCCTTATCAATTCTGCTGTATCTTTTTTATTGGTGCTGGCTTTGATCGCTGTAAAACGTAAAAAGTATCTCCAACACAAAAACCTGATGCTAGCAGCGATGCTCTTATCTGTTTTATTTTTGCTGAGTTATATTGCTCATCATCTATTGAATGGAGAGACCAAATTTGGGGGGGAAGGAACTATGAAAACAGTCTATTATTTCATATTGGCTACCCATATTCCTTTGGCAGCCATCATTCTTCCTTTCATTTTGTTCACTGCTTATCGAGGATTAATAGGGGAGTATGCTGCTCATAAAAAGATGGCTCGATACACTTTTCCTTTATGGCTTTATGTCAGTATTACCGGAGTTTTGGTCTATATCCTCATATCTCCTTATTACAGCTAAGCATATGTTCAATGCACTTTAAAAAAAGCGTATTTAAGAATCAAAATTCTGGATACGCTTTTTTGTTATATAATGTTATTAAACTAAACATTTAAAACAACTAAAGAATCTCGACCACCGCAAAAGGATTAAAGTCCAATGCAGCATAAGGCCAAAGTATCCTCAATTTTAATTGCAAGCTTGCCATAGGTTTTATATAAGTTATAATCTGGACCATAAACGAAACAAACGCAACATTTGTTGATCGTTCTGTTTGTAGCACTAAATGTATCCTTTAGCTAAGATGGGGTGTACCGTAAATTAAACCCAGCCATCCTCTATAATTTTTGCAAAGAAGAGTATTGACTTATATTGGATTGAAACCAGATGTTGGGGCTATCTCATCATTTATCTACTTAACATAATGTAAATTATAGGACAAAAGAGCTGCTTTTAATCTAAGACCGTATACAGGCTTATCAAACAAACTTACCCTGAATCATCATCTTCTTCACCGGGTTATTGCCAAAATCATAGGGAATATTATCTAAGGAGTTCATAGGCTGAGTAATGATTAAATTAGCCTTTTTGCCCACAGCTATGCTCCCTAATTCTTGATCCAATTCCATAGCCGCTGAACCATTGATGGTAATAGCATTGATCGCCTCAATTGGTGTCATTTTTAACTGCGTGCAGGCAATGGTAGCCAACAAATTCATATTGCCACTGGGACAACTACCGGGATTGTAATCACTTGCCAAGGCCACAGGCAATCCAGCATCAATGATTTGACGTGCTGGTTGATATGGGATTCCTAGGAAAAAAGCAGCTGCCGGTAATAAGGTGGGCATGGTACTACCCTTTTTCAATGCCTCAATTTCGGCTTCACCCACACATTCCAAATGATCCACAGATACGGCCCGATGCTGTACACCTATCTGTACACCGCCAGAATAATGCAATTGATTTGCATGTATTTTGGGTTTAAGTCCAAATTTCCAAGCTGCTTCCAACAATCGATCGGTATCGGCCACACTAAAAAAGCCTTGCTCACAAAAAACATCCATATAATCAGCCAAACCTTCAGCGGCTACTTTTGGCAGCATTTTATCAATAATTAACTTTATGTAGGACTCTTTATCTTCTTTATATTCAATAGGATATGCATGTGCAGCTAAAAAGGATGCTTTAATAGAAACATCAGAATTTTCTTTTAATTTCCGAATAACACGCAGCATTTTCAATTCCGCCTCTACACTTAAACCGTAGCCACTTTTGATTTCAATAGCACCCGTTCCCTGCGCTATTACCTGTTGCAGCCGCGCATAAGATTGATCATAAAGCTCCGATTCGTCCATTGCGCGCAGTTTGGCTGCAGAATTGAGAATCCCCCCGCCATTTCGGGCTATTTCTTCATAAGTCTTTCCTTTAATACGATCCACAAACTCTTGTTCTCGCGCAGCCGCAAATACTAAATGGGTATGACTGTCGCACCAAGCTGGCAATACTAAACTATTACTTGCATCATAGCTCACATCGCATTTAAAATCAGTCAATTCAGACATTTTTCCATATGCTTTTATGAGGCCATTTTCAATCAACAGCCAGGCATGTTCAATAAATGGAATCTGTGCCATATCAGCGCCAGAAACCTTAGTTTTAAACGCAGGACCTTCCTCTGTTTGATATAAATATTTTATATTTTTAATTATGGTGGACATCATTTGGGCTTTGTATTGTTGTTAATGAGGTACAAGATAAAAAAAATGTTGTTTTATAGACGATATAAAACAACATTTGATACGAATACTTATTGAATACAGCATATTTATTGCATCATTGCTAAAAATTGATCGAAAAGATACCTTGAATCGTGCGGTCCAGGTGTACTTTCGGGGTGATACTGCACCGAAAAGGCCTTTTTATGGTTTACCCTAATGCCTTCAATAGAATCATCATTGAGATTGACATGGGTAATGGTGATTTTATCTGATTTTTGTGCCGCTTCTGGGACAATACCAAAACCATGGTTTTGGGTAGTGATTTCCGATTTTCCTGTTTCTAGGTTCTTAACGGGATGATTTAAACCGCGATGTCCATGATGCATTTTAAAGGTTGGGATATCATTGGCCAATGCCAACAATTGATGACCCAAACAAATGCCAAACAAAGGCTTGTCCTCGGCCAAGATAGCTTTTACAGTTGCCACGGCATAAGGCATTGATGAGGGATCGCCAGGGCCATTACTCACAAAATATCCAGTGGGTTGAAAAGCTTGTAATGTTGCAAAATCAGTATGGGCATTGAATACCTTTAAATAAGCTCCACGCTCGGCCAAGCTAGTAAGGATGTGTTTTTTAACCCCAAAATCCAAAACAGCAATACGAATCGCCGCTTGCTCGTCACCAACAGTATAGGCTTCTTTGGTACTCACTTCGCTTGACAATTCTAAGCCCGCCATATCGGGCACTTTACTGAGTTCGTTTTTCAAATCCTCTATGTTGCTGAATTCTGTGGATATAACACAATTCATCGCCCCTTTGTTGCGAATATGTTGCACTAAAGCGCGGGTATCAACATCATAAATGGCAATTAGATTATTATCCAGCAAATATTTGTCTAAAGAATCACTAGCCATAAATCGAGAATAGCGAGCAGACATATTTTTACAAATCAAACCTCTGATCTTTACCGAATTGCTTTCTACATCGGTATCTCGCACACCATAATTGCCCACATAGGCAGTATTCATGATGAGCATTTGACCCGTATAGGAGGGGTCTGTGAAGACTTCTTGATAGCCCGTCATGCCCGTATTGAAGCAGATTTCACCACCACAAGTACCTTTTGCACCAAATGATTTTCCTTTGAGTAATGTACCGTCTTGTAGATAAAGATAAGCCGGTGTAGAGGGGAGATTGTTTAGTTGATTCATACTAAGGTGCAAATTTGCAGAAAATTTTCCATTATCGAAATGATAAAATAGAAATTGTGGAAAAGATTATGAAAACGATAGTTTCTCTAGCCTTAGGACTAGCCTATCCGATTCAAGAAAGCAGAGATAAGATACTTTTGGGGGCGCTTGCTACAAATGCTCGGATGTATAAAATCAAAAGGCCGCGCAATGCAGAGAACAGAAACGAACTAAAGCGATTACCTATTTTTGTTTAGATTAAAATGTGCATTAAGTATAATCCCATTGTTGTACTGAAACACATTCTGATCCATAATTTGTCGGCCTAATTGAAGGGTTTGATGGAGGTAGCCACCTTCTAAGCGTACATTTTTATTCAATTGATAACCCAAAACTATTCCCAATCTGTTTTGGTCAAAAACATTGGTCTGTACATTCTTTCCAAAGCCTATAAAAATTTCATTGTAAGCTGCTAGATAAGCTGTCTTATTTTTCAGTTCCTTGCCTTTTAGGGGTACTTGAATTCTTAGCATATAACGAAGTCTGTGGAATAAGGGAAATGCATCCTCGCTTGTTTGCTTATCCGAACTATATCGTCCCACAAATCTTTGTTCCAGCATAAATCGATGGGACAAATCAAGGATTCCTTCCTTATGGGCAAGTTGGATCATTTCAAAAAACCTATGCTCGGTAAAATCTCTGCCCATTCCATTGATGGGATAATCCCCATAAGGATACGTTTCTACCCAGGCATAACCCAGGCGGAACAAAACCCTGGGGTTCAAATGGTAGTTGAGGCCAATTCGTAAAAGGCTTTGTTGCCCCTCTCTGATCAATTGATTTCTGCGCCATTGGTATTCGCTATGAAGCCCGAACTTTTTGGAAATGTTGTAACTGCCAAAATAATTATACCACCCTATCGTATTGTGGGTATTGAGGCGCTTATTTTGCCCAAAAGCATCTTGGATACAAATGATCACAATAAGGGCAACAACTATTATTTTTTTTCTGCTCATGGACTGAGGAATGCTAGTATAGCATCTAGGAAGCAACAAAATTACAAACAATTACAATGCACAAGGTTCTCTGGGTCCTTAATTTCTGGATCAGATTTTTGTTCTTTATTTATCGGGCTTTGCGAAATTGGCGGTTTTCACCACATTTATATCTGCGGAGAAAGGAACCGCGCCTATTACAAATGTACTTTTAGACGTAAATTATTTTTTCAATCGACCACATTTTATTTGTCCTTTGTAAATTTGTATTAATTTGTTTTCGTCAATTTCTACTTTAGTTCTTGTCGCCAAATGGGATATTCTGTCGCAGTTAACGGTCGATGTAATATTTGATAGTCGCTCAACAAGAAAAAATGCTTCTTCACTTGTCAGTTCTTTTGCCTTTAGGTCGCCAAAAAAATGTTTAATGGCGTTTGATAAACCTAACACACCGCTTTCGAAGCGAACTGATGCAACATATAGTTTCAAAATCTCACCTTTTGAAAATTGACTGGTGAGCCAAAGCGAAAGCAATAATTCTGTAATTTTTCGAAGGTATTTATTTTGATTAGAGGGAATAAATAGTGAGCGTGTTAATTGCATTGTAATTGTCGAACCACCGTGTTGAATGTAGCCGGTTTTATTTCTTATAATCTTAAACCTACTAAGGAAACCCCTTAGTAATGATTTGAAGGAGATGCCAATATTTGAATTGAAATCATTGTCTTCAATGTCCACAAGAACTTTAATAAACTTTTCATAATTGACCTTCAACCTGTCCAACTCCAAGTAAGATAGTTTAGCTCTATATATTATGTATTCAAAATTGTCAATGAGTTTTACTTTGAAAATGAAACAAAATATTTCTACGAAATTCAAATATGTTGTTTCGTATCTGTCGTTTAAGTTTCTTCTAAAAACCAATAAGTAAGTCAATGAAAATATTACATTACCAATAATCCAAGGTAGTTGGAGAATGCCTGTCCAAAGTGTAAATGATAAAGTTGGAAGGTCTTTTGTTGTTAACCACCAGATTGAATTTACTGTTATCGTCAAAAGCCAAAATGGCATTGTCTTAAAGTTTAACCAACCGTTAAAATATTTAATTACAAATGGGTTTGTAGCACCTTCAACTCTCCAGTCGGGTAAGGTCAGATGTATGTGTCCATAGTCAAGTCCAAGCAGTGTTCGCAGCACAACAACCTTTCTTGCATTTATTGTAATTTGCTTTTGTAGGTCAACAAAGTAGCGAAGTAGGATAGCACCAAATAAAAAAAGAATAATGGAGAACGAAATGGAATTTGAAAAAAGCAAAGTCAGAACCTTGCTTGATTTTTTGTCGTTTTGGTCGAGAAGAAAAGTAAAGGCAAATGTCGCGACTGCTAATAAGATATTAGTAACTTGTCCGTAAACCTTTGTTTGTCCATTTGCGATTTTTTGAGCTTCCTCAAATTCTATCAAAAGAACGTCCCGATGGTCTGCTTTGTAAGTCGGATAATATTGTTCTGCTTTTGTGTCCACTTTGTCGTTTTATAATTACACCTAACGTTTTGCAGCTGCAAGAAGTTGGCGATTACGAAGTATAAAAATGTCTGCCAGCATTGAACTTGATACGGAACACAAATGTTTATTTAACCACTAAACCGCCAATTTCTTGTAGCTGTTGTTAGCTGCCGTTATTCTTCATTATTTTGATATATTTTTTTATAAATACGGTCAATTCGTCTTGATATTCTCCGGGAATTGTCGCTGTATTATGAGCTATTGCATTTCTGATTTTTGTTAATGAATTAAGATGAGCCAAGACTTCATCACAGTCCTTTTGAACTGTAAAAATCATAGGATATTGTTTTAATATTTTACCGTAATCATCCCACATACAATAGTATAGAATACTATCTCCACGGTCCTGCAACATTTCTGATAAATTAGTCTCATTCCTTATTGATTGGGCTTTTGATAAGTCAACTGTCTGAACAAGGTGAATGTCCCAGTTGTTCCCTAAAATGGATTGTAGCCTTACAGTAAGATATTTTCTTAAGCTATTCTCTAAATGGTAAAGAAGAAAGTAAAGTTTAGAAAAAAACTCTGCGTTCTTCCTAATCTTATTGTTAAGAAATGGTATATCACTCGGTTTCCATTCTAAACTATCTGGGTCAACATTGTAGCTAAAGAATGGAACTTCATCATATTTAATTCTTTTTTTGAGTTCATTATCAAAGGCACTTACAAAATTAAAACCTTCATTTGTTTTAAGGAATTTTATTTTTTTCTTCTTGGTCTTTGCTTTATTTGAATTGTCATTTAGATACTTTGGTATATTTGAGTATGGTAGTAGTCGAAGAAGTTTGAAAGCTTGTTCAATTTGTGAAGGTGTAAAATTTTCCTGCTTCAACTCAAAAATATAAAAGTGAGCAAAAAAATCAATTTGCTCTGAGGACTTTAGGGATTCAAAATGTTCAATTTTCTTTATGAAGGACTTAAGTTCATCTACCATAATTAATCATTTGTTTCAGGATTTGCTTTTGTCTTTTTAGTACGCTTCACTTCTTTTGAAGTTGAATTTCCTTTTAATACTTCTTTAGCATATTCAATTGCTTCTTGTTTTAAAATGAATTCATCTTTGTTAATATCTTTTATCCAATCCTTTTTGATACAAGCATTTATGTTGTTTGATAAATTAGCACTTGTGCTTGTTGAAAGTCTATTATTTTCCTTGTATTTTTCTATAATGTCTTCTTTCTCAAATGTGTCTTGTCCATATTTTGATGCGAAAAAAGCATAGCATAAAATCCATTCTGTTTCATTCTTTGGATAATTTTTTATTAAAAGTTGCTTTAATGAAGGGTAATCTTCGTTTTTACTTTCAACTGCTACATAGTCTTGTTGTTCAACTTCTTGATGATTGAAAGATGGTTGCCCAATCTGACGGTTTGGAATAAAGGTGTTAGTTTGAATAGGATTTGAACCTATTCCAAATCGTTCAATTAAGTATTTTATTACTCTGATTTTTGAACTTTCATCAAGGTCCTTGATTAGTTCTGTGCATTTTGCAATTGCTTCAATTTCTTTGTCAAACATATTTTATTATTTTTAATTTTCAAAATTTATGGTCTGTTGTCTTCGGTTTTTAATGGCAGCTAACTTACTTATAGGATCAACTAATCTCACTATCCTATTAATTTAAATTTCTAATAAACCCCATTTAAGCTATACCTAAACCCTTATTCATTACTTCTTGCAGTCTCATTCCATAATATGGAGATATATGGCAATCCTAATTATTTCTAGAAGCGTTTAATTCATTCTAATTTTGCACTTAATTCATTTTACAACATTTAAACTACTACGCCAATTTTATATAAAATTTATTTGACTAATTATTGCTTAATATGCTAATAAACTTATCATTTACTTTATTTCAAATGGACAATCTATTTTTTCCAAAAAATAAACAATATTTTCCCAAAAATAGAAACTTGAATTTATATATCCAAAAAAATCTAACTTTTTTTTTTAAAAAAGAGGCAAAATCCTCTATCCACAAACAAGGACGAATCAGAAATCGAATAAAGCATCCCCCTAAAAAAAACCACCTATTCTACCCCACTCCCTTCCGTATTTTTTCAATACCTTCGCCCCTATTTCAACAACTAAATTTTTAGCTTTTCTACAATGAAAAAAATCTTTTTAATGATTGGCGCAGCCCTAATGCTGCATACTGCCAAAGCCGACGAGGGCATGTGGATTCCTTCGCTCATTGGCAAAAACTATGAGGAAATGAAACGCCTTGGGCTAAAGCTCAGCAAAGAAGACTTGTATAGCATTAACAATGCTAGCCTTAAGGATGCCGTAGTGCAATTTGGCGGTGGCTGTACTGGCGAAATCATCTCTTCTAAAGGATTGTTACTCACCAATCACCACTGTGGATATGGCGCTATTGCCGCCCTCAGCAGCGTAGAAAAAAACTACCTCGATAATGGTTATTGGGCCAAAAACCAAGGCGAAGAATTGCCCGCAAAAGGCATCACAGCTTTGTTCTTGCTCAATATCAGTGACGTAACCGAACAAATCAATGCAGCCGTAGGTACGGCTAAAGGTGCCGAAGCTTCCAAATTAATGAGCGCCGAGATCAAAAAAATCGAAAAAGAAGCCAACAAAGACGGTAAGTTGGTAGCCAATGTTAAAGAATACTTCAATGGCAACCAGTACTTATTGCTGACCTATAAAAAATACACCGACGTTCGTTTTGTAGCAGCCCCGCCTAAGTCTTTAGGTAAATATGGTGGCGATACCGACAACTGGATGTGGCCTCGTCATACTTCAGATTTCTCTATCTTCCGTGTATATGCCAACAAGGACAATGAACCTGCAGAATTTTCGAAAGACAATGTGCCTTTCAAACCCAAAAAACATTTCCCTGTTTCTATCAAAGGCAATAAGGAAAAGGATTTTGCGATGATTATGGGTTATCCTGGTCGCACCAACCGTTACGAAGTTTCGTATGGTATTGATATCGCTATCAACGAATCAAACCCAGCTGTGGTAGACATTCGCACTGAGCGTTTGGCGATTATGAAAAAACACATGGATGCTAACAAAGCCGTGTATCTTCAATTGACTTCTCGCTATGCAAGCATCGCCAATTATTGGAAATATTTTATTGGTCAAACCGAACAATTGAAAAGATTAAATGTAGTGGGTCAAAAAACCAATGAAGAAGCTGCATTTACACAATGGTCGTTAGCGAAAAACGCTGGTTACAATACCCTTATCAGTGACTATGCAAAAATGTATGCCGATTACAAACCATACGCTAAGCATGCTACTTATTATACTGAGGCTTTCCGTGCAACTGCATTGGCGCGTATTGCTGCTGCCGCCGAGCCTCTTGAAAAAGCTTTGAAAGCTGAAGTATCCAAAGATTCTATCGATAAATTGGTGAAGAATTTAAAATTGGCCCGTCAATTTATATTGGCCGATTATGTGCCTGTGGTAGACAAAGAGCTTTTTGCTGCAATGACCTTGATGTACTACAACAATGTAGATAAAACTCAATTGCCTAATATTTATGAGCAGGTAATCTTAAATGGCGCAGGCAATGAAACTATTGCAGAAAGCATCAATGCTTATACCAAGTATGTGTACAAAAACACGCAATTATTGGATAGTGCTAAATTCGAAGCTTTTGTAGCCAATCCTACATATGATGCTGTGAAGAACGAGCCCGCTATTCAATATGCAGTAAGTTTTGTGCGCAATTTCGATAAAAATTATATGCCTAAAATAGAGGCGATGAACAAACAAAAAAGAGACTTGAGCAAGCAATATGCCAAAGGCTTGATGGAAATGAAAAAAGGTCAATTGTTTTACCCAGATGCTAACTCTACGATGCGTGTAAGCTATGGCCAAGTTTTGGCTTATGAGCCTCAAGATGCAGTGTATTACAAGCATTTCACCACATTTGATGGTTTGATGGCCAAATACAAAGCAGGGGATGATGAATTTGATCTACCTCAGCAATTGTTGGATATGTACAAAAAGAAAGATTATGGTATGTATGCTGATGCTGATGGCACTTTACACACTTGCTTCATCACCAACAATGACATCACGGGAGGAAACTCTGGTAGCCCAGTATTCAACGCTAAAGGCGAATTGATCGGTTGTGCATTTGATGGCAACTGGGAAGCAATGAGCGGTGATATTGCTTTTGACAAAAAGTACAAACGCACCATTGTTGCTGATATTCGTTTTATCCTGTACCTCATCGACAAAATGGGCGGTGCTCACAACCTGATTGAAGAAATGGATATTCGTAAATAATGCACGTTTTCTTATTCATAAAAATCGCGAACCTGATTGGGTTCGCGATTTTTTTTATGTAAATAAAGCTTTAGTTTTAGCTGCTCAATTTTACGCTACAATAAACCGTATGTCCAATCGTCGTTCCTTTATACAAAAAGCAGCAATTGCCTCAGTGGCCTTTGCTCTTGATCCTTTTAAAAACAATGCCGCTGCGCCCGAAAGGAATGTAGCAGTACAAAAACCCATCGTGTTATCCACCTGGCGTTTTGGTATTCAAGCGAATGAAGCAGCTTGGCAAATATTAAGCAAAAATGGTCGTGCACTAGACGCTGTTGAAGCGGGTGTGCGTGTACCCGAAGCAGATCCTAATGAGCGCAGTGTGGGCTATGGTGGCAGGCCCGATAGAGATGGCCGAGTGACTTTAGATGCCTGCATTATGGACGAAAATGCCAACATCGGATCGGTAGCTTGTTTAGAATACATCAAGCATCCCATTTCGGTGGCACGTGCCGTCATGGAAAAAACACCGCATGTAATGTTGGTGGGCGAAGGGGCCTTACAATTTGCACTTGCGCAAGGTTTTCCAAAAGAAAATCTATTAGTAGAGGCTTCTGAAAAGGAATGGAAGGAATGGCTAAAAACGAGTAAATACGAAGCCAAGGCCAATATCGAAAACCACGATACCATTGGCATGATTGCACTCGATGTTCAAGGTAATTTGTCGGGTGCATGCACCACCAGTGGCATGGCCAACAAAATGCATGGCCGCGTTGGCGACTCTCCTATTATCGGTGCAGGACTATATGTGGATAATGAAGTGGGGGCCGCAACAGCTACTGGGCATGGCGAAGAAGTCATTCGAATAGCGGGTTGTCATTTAGTGGTAGAATTAATGCGGCAAGGCAAAACGCCACAAGTGGCTTGCGAGGAAGCAGTAGCCAGAATTATCAAACTCACGAAACAAAGAAATAAGCCCCTAAAAGACATACAAGTTGGATTTATTGCGTTGGATAAAAAAGGCCAACATGGCGCCTATTGTATCCAAGGTGGTTTTAACTTTGCACTGCACGATCAAGCGGGCAACCGATTAATCGATGCTGATTATTCATTAAAGTAACTGGAGATGAACATACAATTAGAGATAGCTTGCTTCGACCTTGAGTCGGTAATAATTGCAGATGCTGCCGGGGCAGATAGAATAGAAATATGCGATCATCTTGCCGAAGGAGGCACCACCCCATCTTGGGAAATGGTATTTGAAGCTAAAGAAAGAATAAAAACAGATTTGTTTGTGATGATTCGGCCACGCGGTGGTGACTTTTGCTACAACGAAGATGAATTTGAACAGATGAAAAATGACATTGTGCTGTTCAAAAGACTGGGGGTACAAGGCTATGTTTTTGGGATTTTGACCAAGGATAATGAGGTCGATATCGAGCGCAATAAAGATTTGATAGCATTTGCCCATCCATTTCCCTGTACTTTTCATCGTGCATTCGACCGCACAAATGACGTTTATCAATCGCTGGAAACAATTATCAGCTTGGGTTTTCAAACCATACTTACATCGGGTGCAGCACAAAATGTAACTGAAGGATTGTCCACCTTAAAATCTCTTGTACAAAAAGCAGGTGCTAGGATTAGCATTATGCCCGGCGGAGGCCTTCGTTCTTCTAATATTGTCCTTATCAAAAATGAAACTGCTGCTCATTACTATCATTCTTCAGCCATAGTTGATGCAAGTTTACTGGCCGACCAAAACGAAATTCAACTGTTGAAAAAAGGATTGAAATAGGGAAATGAAATTACTTTTTAATCTAGCGATTGTTCTTGCCTTCTCTATGTGTTTTAGCCAATGGGGAAAAGACCAATCTGCTTTTATGGGCTCTATGGAATATGAAATATTATTCAACCCATCCCTGCGCAATAGCAATACCCTTAGTCACCCGCTCATTATTGCTGGTTTTCTGGGTCAACTAGCATTGCTTTGGGCATCCTTTCCTGTCAAATACGCAAAGCTTATTCATCAAATGAGCTGCGGACTATTAAGTATTGTTCCTTTCATTATTTTGCTGGCGGGTTGCTTATCTAGAAAAGTACAGATGATCCTTTCAACCATTCCCTTTTGTACACTAGTCCTTTTGTACTACCGCACTTTCTATCCTCGCTCAAAGCCTTTAGTGAAAAACTAAAAAAATGCCGAATTTATCTTTGCATAAATCCGGCACTTTGTTCCTTGTACATAAAATATCCAATTCTGATACGCTTAATGATTGCGCATCACCACCATACCATCAAATACATCAATCAACACGGGTTTGCTTTTATCGATTTCTCCCCCAATTATTTTCTTGCTCAGCAAATTGATGATTTCTTTTTGAATGACCCGCTTTAATGGTCGAGCACCATATTGGGGATCAAAACCATTTTCTACCAAATAATCAAGAGCATAATCAGAAAACTCAAGCTCAATGCCTTGTTTGCTCAATTGCTTTTTAATGCCATTAAGCTGGATTTTGATGATTCCTCTTATTTCTTTGCGCATTAGGGGGTGGAACATGATTACATCATCTACGCGGTTTAAAAACTCAGGGCGTAAGCTTTGGCGCAACAAATCCATTACTTGTACTTTGGTAGTCTCCACCACATCTTCCAGATTTGTTTCGTTCACTTCTTCGAAGTTCTGTTGGATAATATGGCTGCCCATATTGCTGGTCATAATCACAATCGTATTCTTAAAGTTAACCACCCTTCCTTTATTATCGGTTAATCGACCATCATCAAGTACTTGCAATAAAACATTAAAGGTGTCGGGATGCGCTTTTTCAATCTCATCCAACAGCACCACAGAATAGGGTTTGCGGCGAACGGCTTCGGTTAATTGTCCACCTTCATCATAACCCACATAGCCAGGAGGTGCCCCCACTAATCTGCTTAC
>JAXITL010000001.1:0-80071 GCA_034680125.1 Chitinophagaceae bacterium | reverse complement strand
TTAAAATAGCTAAAATGTACAATTTGAATGCAGCATTAGCGGTTGAGCGGACAAAGCTCAATCAATTATCGGCTGCACAAATTGCATATACCCGTTGGTTGGGGGATAAAGAAATCTTGATGCTCGAAGAAGAGAATATTCGCTTAGCCGAACAGAGTCTGCACATTACTACAGAGCGTCTGCGCTTGGGATTGGGTAATTTCTTAGAAACAAAGGAAAGTCAAAGTAGCTACGAAGCGGCTATTACGCGTTTGGTCAATGCACGATTCAATTTAAAGCAGTCGGAAACGATATTGAAGAAGTTGACAGGCGCTTTTGTACAATTTAATTAGTGATGGTGATGGCAAAAAGAAAGCCCAATGTTTCAAACATTGGGCTTTCTTTTTGTATGGTATTTTTGCAGGTATACTATTGGAATTCTGCAATTTTTTTGGCCATTGCATCGCTTTTTTCTGCTTGTCCTAATGCATCATAAATATTTTGCAAGGCAATTATAGTGCTTCTGAAAGTGTTTTTATCATCAGCATTTAAAGAGGCTGCTTTGGGATTTAAAAGGTCGTATGACTTTTGGAAATAGGGGAGTCCTTTTGTAAACTCTGCTAAACGCAATGTTTTCAAACCATCATATTTTTTATTGTCTGCGTCTGATGTGCCGCTAATGGCGTTCATTTTTTTGGTTAGATCTGCAGCGTTGTTGAAATACAATGCGCCCAAATTGTAGGCATACTCTGCTTTGGTAGGATCTGCGTCAATGGCCATTTTGTAAGCCATTTCTGCTTTCTTTTCTAAATCTTTTGAATTAGCTGGTTTTTCTTTTGGTTCCCCTTTATCATCAACAGGATTGGCAATTGAACCATAAAGCACACCAAGATTGTATTGCAATAAAGAATTGTCTGGATCTGTCTTAACGGCTTCTTCCATTTTTTGTATTAAAAGGTCGCTTTTCCCAGTACGCAAATAATAATTCATTTCTTGGCGAGATATTTCTGCATTCTTTGGGTAAAGCACTTTTGCTTCATCTAATGTTTTCTCGATAGAGCTATTATCCCCTTTCGCAGCATAAATATCTACTAATGTTGAGAAAATATAGGGATCACGTGCTGTTGCATTGTTTTTGGCTTTGATTAATGTTGTCAAGGCCAAATCATCTTTTTTAGCGTAAAATGCACTGAGGGCCTGAAATTTTAAGGCTTGTCCCGCAATGGTATCAAACTTTTTGTTGGCCGCATAGTGTTTGCCACCATTGATTTCACGAATGTCCACTACCTGTTGAAAGGATTTGAATGCCGCATCATAATGAGCAGTTCCACCATTAGTATTGTTTTCTGCATAGGATGCAACGCCTGCGTTATAGGCTTTATAGGCAATTCTTATTAGTTTGCTATCAATTACATCTTTATCAAAATTTGGTTTAACCTCTAGGACCTTTATGTAAGATTTAGAGCTTTCTTCTACAGCTGTAGGATCTGTTTCTGCAAGCTTTTCAAAGATTTCTCCACGGGTAAACCAAGCATCTCCATCAGTAATGGTTTTTTCATTGGCAACGGCCTCGTTGATCGAGATGATTGCTTTTTTCATATCTCCATTGCGCATGTATTCTTTTGCAGTATAGACTTTGGCTTTTTGTGCACTTGCTGTGCCTGCTATCACCAAAAGAGTCATAGCAAAAATGATTTTTTTCATATGATATTTTTATAAAATTTTGAAACAGATTGATTACTGATGAATAATTATTCCTCAAAAATAATCGTCTATTTCATTTATTCTTTGCTTTTGTTGTGAAACTTCGGTTAAACTATTTCAAAACTTTTTATTAAGTAATATTTGTTACCTTATTTTGATAAGCGCTTGTGCATCTTTGTGGCTTATTATTTGTTATGGAAATTTTAGGGTATTTGTTTTCAATTTTAATTGGGGTTTCGATTGGTCTTATTGGTGCAGGAGGTTCTATTTTAGCCGTTCCTATTTTGGTGTATCTCTTTTCAATTAATCCTTCACTCGCCACCACCTATTCTCTATTTATTGTGGGTATTACTTCCTTTTTGGGTGCAATTCGGCATTATCAATTGGGTAATCTAAAATTTCGTTTAGCCCTCTCTTTTGCAATACCTTCAGTGGTCTCCTTGCTTTTAGTTCGGAAATTTCTTTTGCCTCAAATTCCTGAGAGTATATTTCATTTCGGCTCCTTTCACCTTACCAAAAGCATACTGTTGATGTTGGTGTTTGCCGTATTAATGATATTTGCCTCCCTATCTATGATTCGAAAATCAAAAGCAGCTGTAGTTGACAAACAAAATCTACCGAAGCTTGTTTTTATAGGCCTAATGGTAGGAATGGTCACAGGTTTTCTTGGTGCTGGCGGAGGGTTTTTAATTATTCCTGCCTTGGTGATTTTTGCAGGATTATCCATGAAAAATGCCGTTGGCACCTCCCTGCTCATCATTTTTATTAATTCATTGATTGGCTTTTCGGGCGATATGATTAATGGTGTCAGGTTGGATATTTATATATTATTCAGCGTTAGCTTGGTAGCCATTATAGGTATGTTTATTGGGGTTCAATTGTCCAAAAAAATTGCAGGGGATAAGCTTAAGCCAGGATTTGGTTGGTTTGTGCTTTTGATGGGGCTATACATTATTGCCAAGGAATTGTTATTTCAGTAAAAACCTATTTGCTGTGTAACCATTGTTACTTAACTGCTGACACAGTATCGCTATTTTTGTAATCAAATTATTTAATCTTAATTTTTTAAATATTCAATCATGCACATCGAACAAATTTATACCGGTTGTTTAGCCCAAGGGGCATACTATATTACTTCTAATGGTGAGGCCGCCATTATTGACCCGCTTCGGGAAATCAAACCTTATTTAGAAAGAATTAATCGTGACGGTGTTGCTCTAAAATACATTTTTGAAACCCATTTTCATGCCGATTTTGTCAGTGGGCATATCGACTTGAGTAGAGAAACTGCTGCTCCGATTGTTTATGGACCTAGTGCACAGCCATCTTTTGAGGCAATTATCGCAAAAGATAATGAGCTTTTTAAAGTGGGTAACATCAGTATCAAGGTATTGCATACTCCAGGCCATACTATGGAAAGCACTACTTATCTTTTGATTGATGAAGAGGGTAAAGACCACGCCATTTTTTCAGGTGATACTTTGTTTCTAGGAGATGTGGGCCGCCCCGATCTTGCTCAAAAAGCAGCGAGTATGACCCAAGAAGATTTAGCGGGTATGCTCTATGATAGCCTTAACCAAAAAATTATGCCTTTGGCTGACGACGTTATTGTGTATCCAGCCCATGGTGCCGGTAGTGCTTGTGGTAAAAACATGATGAAGGAAACGGTGGATACTTTGGGTCATCAAAAACAAATGAATTATGCGCTCAATCAACCTAATCGGGAGTCATTTATCAAAGCCGTTACGGATGGCTTAACCCCTCCTCCAGGATATTTTGGAATGAATGTAGCCATGAACAAACATGGTTATGATAGTTTCGAAACTGTGTTGAATAAGGGGATGCGCGCTTTAACGCCTACAGAGTTTGAAGCTGCCGCAGAAGAAACTACAGCCTTACTATTAGACACCCGTAGTGCAGCCGATTTCTATAAAGGATTTATTCCACAGTCAATCAATATTGGATTAAATGGTGATTTTGCACCTTGGGTTGGCGCGATGATTGTGGATGTAAAACAGGCCATTTTATTGATTACAGATGCTGGTAAAGAAGAGGAAACAGTTACAAGATTAAGTCGTGTAGGCTTTGATCATATTCTGGGTCATTTAAAGGGTGGTTTTGATAACTGGAAAAATGCGGGCCTTGAAGTGGATCGTATTCATAGAATTTCGGCAGCAGAATTTGAGCAACAAGTGAACATTGGGGAAAGCAAAGTGGTGGATGTACGGAAAGAAACGGAGTATGCCGCTGAGCATGTCGATGAGGCTTATAGCAGACCATTGGCCTATATCAATGATTGGATCAAGGATGTGAATCCTGATGAGCATTTCTTTTTGCATTGCGCTGGTGGCTACCGCAGTATGATTGCTGCTTCTATTTTGCAGGCACGTGGCTATCGCAATTTCTCAGAGGTTGAAGGTGGTTTTTCTGCTATTGCTAAAACAAATGTAGCCAAAACAGATTTTGTTTGTCAAAGCAAAGTTCTATAAGTAATTCATTTAGTTAGTCAGGAGTTAGTTTTAATCGAATGCACGAAATACAATGCTGCACAGTATCTTGCGAAAAACCATTGGACAAAAATTATTGGGATAATCAGTATAGATCTAATGCTACTGGATGGGATTTAGGAATTATCTCTACTCCCATTCGAACTTTTATTGATGGTTTGGCGGATAAGAACATCCGAATTTTAATACCTGGTGCTGGTAATAGCTATGAGGCTGAATACCTTTTGCTGCAAGGGTTTACCAATATTACTGTAATAGATATTGCGCCAAGTTTGGTAGAAAAATTAAAGGATAAATTTCGAGGTAAATTAGAAATCAAGATTCTGCTTGGCGATTTTTTTGAGCACCAAGGAGCTTATGATGTAATCATTGAGCAAACTTTTTTTTGTGCTTTACCCCCATCAATGCGTCAGCAATATGTATGGAAGATGCATCAATTATTAGCCGAAAATGCAATTTTAGTAGGCCTTTTGTTTAATCGTACTTTTGAAAAAGGACCTCCTTTTGGTGGAACTTCAACCGAATATGAACAGTTATTTAATCATGCATTCTACCAAAAGCAATTGGCTATTTGTAAAAATTCTGAAGCGCCAAGAGCTGGTACAGAATTATGGTTTGAATTTGAAAAGAACATTGGTGTTTCTGTAAATCTATATCGTATTCATGGTATTACTTGTAGTGATTGTGCTCAAACAGTGATGCAAAAAATTAATGAAATGGTAGGAGTGAATAATATCAGTTTGAATACTTCAAATTCTGATTTATTGTTGGTTTCGGATGCCGAAATTCCAATTGAATTGCTGCAACAACAAATTGCTTTTGACATTAAATATTCTATCGAAAAAATAAAACAAACTCTATAATAATGACCTTAATTGAGCTTATACAAAATCCATGGCCATGGTACGTAGCGGGCCCGCTCATTGGACTAACAGTGCCGACTTTACTTATTATTGGTAACAAGTCATTTGGTATTAGCTCTTCCCTGAGGCATGTTTGCGCTATTTGTGTTCCTTCAAAAATTCCGTTTTTTAATTATGAATGGAAAAAAGAAATTTGGAATTTATTTTTTGTACTCGGCATTTTTATAGGAGGACTAATCGCTCTTTTTATTTTTCAAAACGATTTACCCATTAGTATTCACCCCGAATTAAAAAGGGAATTAGCTAGTTATGGTATATCAGAAATAGATGGGTTAATGCCGAGTCAGATTTTTTCTTGGGCTCAGTTATTTAGTGTCAGAGGAATTATCATGATGGTAATGGGTGGTATCATGATTGGCTTTGGAACAAGGTATGCTGGTGGCTGCACTAGTGGGCATTCCATTATGGGTCTGTCTTCCTTACAATGGCCTTCCCTAGTAGCAACTGTCTTCTTTATGATTGGCGGCTTTGTAATGGCCAACTTGATTTTGCCATTCATTTTGTCTCTTTAAAATATTATTATACATCAATATGGATAAAAATAAAGATCTTCAAATTCGTGAATTGGATGCCATGTGCGTCAATGAAAGCGCCTTGACACATAAGTGGTATTACAATCTAAAGTATTTACTGGTGGGTTTGTTTTTTGGTATCATTTTTGTTAAGGCTGAGATTATCAGTTGGTATCGCATTCAGGAAATGTTTCGGCTGCAATCTTTTCACATGTATGGAGTAATTGGTAGTGCAGTGATCGTGGGTATTATTTCTATTTGGATCATTAAAAAGTTCAATATCAAAACCATCTATGGTGAAGATATCAAGATTCCGAAAAAGGATTTTAATAAAGGCCAAATCTATGGTGGACTTATTTTTGGTTTGGGTTGGGCTATTACGGGAGCTTGTCCTGGTCCACTATATGCTCAAATAGGTAATGGTTACACAGTAGTCATCATTACGCTGTTTAGCGCCATTTTTGGTACTTGGTTGTATGGTTTCTTTAAAGATAATCTACCGCATTAGTTCAGCCATCTTGAGAGAAGTGAAGAAATTCTTGCTTGTTATTTTGATTCTTTTTAGCAGAAATGCTGCTGCTCAGCAGCATTATAATGCTTGGTTTAGGGCAAGTTTTAATTATAACTTGTCCAAAAAGCTTACTTCTGTTTTAGAGCTGCAATATCGTAAACAAAATGGTTTGGGTAATGCTAATTTTTTCGACAAGGAGTTGATGCATTCCGCCAGATTATGGTTCAACTATCAAAACCATAAGAATGTAATATGGGGCATTTCTCCAATTGCAGTATTTAAACACCATCGAATCATTCAAAAACAACAAGACGAAATGGCTGTTCCTATTAATGAACTTAGGCTTACAGCCATGCTTAAAACGTACAAGGAGTTTTCGAAACAAATCCTTTTTGTTGCTAGTACTAAGGCTGAGTACAGATTGTTTCAAAATTACAATAACGATGTATTGCGCATGCGTCAGCTGCTGGGATTACGATATAACTTTAATGAAAAAATTGAACTAAGCTGTTCTGATGAGCTTTTTCTGAATGCATTAGGTGTACCAAATAACCATATTTTTGATCAAAACCGAATGCTCTTCCAATTTTCTTTTTCACCAAAACCACAATGGAAATTTGAGGTAGGTTTTGTTCACATCAATCGGATACTTTCTACAAGTGTTGATATTTTGGATGATGAGAACATTTTTATCAATTTGAATTATACATTACAATAAGGTGATGTGGAGTCAAAATTTACCCCTTCAAGACCGCCAACAAACTATATACCCATCCTAGTATAAAAAATACACCACCAATTGGGGTGATTATACCCACACCTTTCAAGCCAACAATACCATTCATTTGGAGTAAGGATAATGCGTATAAGGAGCCACTAAAACAAAGTATACCCAAAGTGAAAAATAGGGTAGCAAGGTTAATGTGGTTGTTGCTGAAATGTGCACTCAACAAGCCTACTGCAATCAAGGCAAAACTGTGGTACATTTGATAACGAACTCCTGTTTCAAAGGTTTGTTGCTGGCTCAATTCCATCATAGGTTTGAGACCATGTGCCGCAAAGGCACCAATAATAACACCTAATGCAGCGCAAATAAATCCAATAATTAAAGCTGGTTTGTACATTGTTTTTTAGTTGTAAATGGTAGAGATATTTAGCTAATCTTCAAATTGTCAAATCAACCCATCTTCAAATTAATGAACTACCGTTCCCTCCAAGTCAAAATCATAGGCTTTATCAATTTTCACATTGACAAATTCTCCAATTTTGATGGCCTTATCAGAGTTGACAATTACTTCATTATCCACATCCACACTGTCATATTCGGTGCGACCAAGGTAACGCCCAGATTCTTTTTTATCCACTAAAACCTTAAAGGAACGACCAACTAATTCTTGGTTTTTCTCGTACGAAATCTCTTGCTGCACTTCCATTATTTCTTGGGCTCTCTTTTCTTTTTCTTCTGCCGAAATATTGTCTACCAAATCGTAGGCACTGGTATTTTCTTCGTGCGAATAAGTAAAAATACCTACACGGTCGAAACGCTGCTGTTCTAAAAAGGCTTTTACTTCCTCCACATCCTCTCTTGTTTCGCCAGGGAAACCTGCAATCAAGGTAGTGCGTAAAGCAATACCCGGAACTCTTTCGCGCACTGCATCCAAAAGGTCAAGCATTTCTTGCTTATCCATCTGGCGTTTCATTGCTTTCAGCATATTATCTGTAATGTGCTGCAGAGGCATATCTAGGTAATTGCAAATATTGTCACGTTCGCGCATCACATCTAAAATGTCTAAAGGAAATTTTGATGGGTAAGCATAATGTAAACGTATCCAATGCAGGCCAGGAATATCACTCAAATGTTTTAATAAATCAGATAGAGCACGCTTTTTGTAAATATCCAATCCGTAATAAGTGAGTTCTTGTGCAATGAGCATGATTTCTTTCACACCCATTTGCACTAATTTTTTGGCCTCAGCAATTATTTCCTCGATGGTTTTACTGACATGGTTCCCGCGCATCAAGGGAATAGCGCAAAATGAACAAGTGCGGTTACAACCTTCAGAAATTTTGAGATAGGCATAGTGTTTTGGTGTGGCCAAAAGTCTTTCGCCCACCAATTCGGTTTTATAATCAGCTTCTAACTCTTTAAGCAGCATGGGCAATTCCATCGTGCCAAACCAAGCGTCAACATCAGCAATTTCTTTCGATAAATCTCCTCTATACCTTTCGCTCAAGCAGCCTGTTACATATACTTTATCCAACTTGCCTTGCTCTTTTAATTCTAATTGCTCCAGGATAGTATTGATACTTTCTTCTTTGGCTTTATCAATAAATCCACAAGTATTGACCACAACGATATTGTGGTCCTTTTTGGAATTTTCGTGCACCACAGCAATATCATTGGCTGCCAATTGACCACTCAATACTTCGCTATCCACAAGGTTTTTAGAACAACCAAGGGTTATGATGTTGACTTTGTTTTTTTTGAGGGTTCTACTTCTCACAATATGTTTATTTACTATTTTTTTCTAAAATATACTCTAAGCGGTACGCCTGAAAACTTGTAATGACCGCGCAATTTATTTTCCAAGAAATTACGATAAGCACTGCTCAAAGCCTCAGGATAATTGGCATAAAAGGCAAATGAAGGTGTTTTGGTAGGTAATTGTCGTACAAACTTAATACTCACATTATGTCCGCGAGACATAGGGGGTGGAAAACGCTGAATGTCTTTCAATAAGGCCTCATTCAATTTCGATGTTTGAATTCTACGTTTTTGGTTTTCGTGTACTTCAATTGTTTTTTCCATGGCTTGGAAAATTCGGGTTTTGTCCATTGCCGAAATGAAGATGACCGGTACATCATTGAAGGGGGCTATTTTCTCTTTGATTTTTTGTTCGTAATCGCGAGCCGTGTTGGTTTCTTTTTCAAAGGCATCCCATTTGTTGATTAAAATGACAATTCCCTTACCTTTTCGTGCAGCAAGACTAAAGATGTTGATGTCTTGCATGGTAATACCGTTCAAAGCGTCTATCACCAAAAGGCAAATATCTGCTTCATCCATCGCGCGGATGGCACGGATAACCGAATAGAATTCTAAGTCTTCGTGTACATTCTTTTTCTTGCGCAAACCTGCCGTATCAATCAATACAAATTCTTTTCCAAAAAGCTTGTAGTGTGTGTGGATACTATCTCTTGTGGTACCCGGTATATTGCTGACAATGGTTCTTTCTTCGCCTGTTAATGCATTGAGCAAAGTGGATTTTCCTGCATTCGGTTGTCCAATAATGGCGATTTTAGGAACATATTCATCCAGTTCAATCACTTTATTTTCTTCATCAATCTGCTCATAATCCTCTGTATAGAATTCTTCTTCGTCTTCTTCTTCCGCATCACCTTCTTCCCATTCCTTTTCTAAATCACTATCGCTACGTTGTTTTTTTGCTTTTTTGATACTGCGTTTAACGTTTGGCGTGGCCATTTCAGCATCATCGGGCATCAAAGAAGTTACTTCATCAAGTAATTCACCCGTACCGCTACCTGATATGGCCGACACGAAAAATAACTTATCGAAGCCCATAGAATAAAATTCAGTAGCCTCTAACATTCTAGTGTTATTATCTACTTTATTCACAACCAATAGCACAGGTTTGGTGCTTCTGCGCAGCAAATCGGCCATGTCATCATCAAGGTTGGTGATACCCGTTGCTGTGTCTACCACAAACATCAAAAGGTCTGCTTCGTCTAGTGCAATCAATACCTGTTTTCTGATCTCTCTTTCGAATACATCTTCACTGCGCGACACGAATCCGCCCGTATCGATAACGTTAAATGTTTTACCATTCCAGTCGGCTACACCATACTGACGGTCGCGGGTTACCCCACTTATATTATCGACGATTGCCTTGCGTTGCTCCAGCAATCTATTGAAGAGTGTTGATTTTCCTACGTTTGGACGCCCTACTATCGCTACTGTAAATCCTGCCATTGTCTTAAAAATTAGGCTGCAAAAGTAGGGTATTTAAGGCGGAAAAAGCCTAGATACTTATCGGCAGCCCTTTTGCGTGATTGGGATGAGCTATGTTGTGCCTTTTTTTAAAAAAATTCATTGGTCTTGTTGCCTAAGAACAGGATTTATTTTTTAAAGAGCTCCTGGCCAGCCAATCAAAGGTTTCAGCACTGGTGATTGCTCATATAGAATGGAATTCCATGTATTGCTCAAATCTATGATGCAGGCAGCGTTATAGAGCGATATATTTTAATTAGCTTTAATAAGCATCTAGCCTTTCTGTTAAAAGCTTTTGTCTTTGCTTATAATCTGCCCCTTGCGTCTGGTGTTTTTATGCACAATTACGAGTACATTTGTATCCCTTTTAAAATTATTTAATCCCATTTTTTATGACATTAAAACCTATAGCGCTTGCCTTAACAGCTCTTTGCGCTTTTGCCTCTTGTGGTGGTGGTGCTAAAGATGCCAATGCCCAAAAATCTCTGTCTGATGTGAAGTTGCTTGATCCTGCCAATATGGATACTTCTATCAATCCGGCAGACAACTTTTTTATGTATGCCAATGGTACATGGTTCAAAAAAAATCCGATACCTGCTAGTGAGACTAGATGGGGAAGTTTCAATACCCTCGAAGACAATAATTATAAAGTTCTTCATGAATTACTAGAGGCTGCAGCAGCAAAAAAGGATGCTGCAGTAGGTAGTGCCGACCAAAAAGTAGGTGATTTTTACCGCAGTGGTATGGATACTGCCGCTATTGAAAAAGCAGGTATTAGTCCCTTGAAACCATGGTTAGATCGCATTGATGCGCTCAAAACATCAGAAGATGTGCTCAATGAAATCATCAAACAACACACGGAAGGTATTGGTGGTGTTTTTGCTTTTTATGTATCACCTGATGATAAAAATGTAACCAAACAAATTTGCCAAGTATTTCAAGGTGGATTGGGTATGCCTGATCGGGATTATTATTTTAATTTAGATGCACGCACCACTAAAATAAGGGAAGAGTATAAGTTGTATATCAACAAAGTATTCAAACTTCAAGGTCAAGATTTTGAAGCTGTTGCCCAAAATACTGCGGCTATTTTGAATCTCGAAACAGCTTTGGCCCGCGCCTCTATGACCCGAGTAGAAATGCGCGACCCCTATAAATTGTATAACAAGTTTAGTCTAGCATCTTTAAGCCAAAAACGCCCAACATGAATTGGTCCAAAATTTTCGGTCAAATGAAAATTAATGGTCAAGATAGTTTAATCGTTGGGCAGCCTCAGTTTTTAGCCGCGGTGAGTACACAATTAAAAGCAACGCCTGTTGATGCTTGGAAAGCTTATCTGAAATTTCATTTGATCAATGGAATGGCTTCATTCCTCAGCAAAGATTTTGATAATGCAAGATTTGATTTTTATGGCAAAACCGTTCGTGGACAAAAAGAACAAAAAGTTCGTTGGAAGCGCATCTTAAATGTGGTTGATGGTTCTGTTGGTGAATTATTGGGACAAATGTATGTTGATAAAACCTTTAAGCCAGAAGCGAAACAAAGGATGCTTGATTTGGTAAATAATCTTCAAAAAACCTATGGCGATCGTATTATGCGCCTCGATTGGATGAGTGATGCTACCAAGCAAAAAGCAATGGGTAAGCTCAATACCTTTATTAAAAAAATTGGTTATCCTGACAAATGGAAAGACTATTCAAAACTTAATGTTGTGGGTAATGATTTTGTGAAAAATGTCATTACAGCTTCTGCTTTTGAATACAATCACAATATTAGCCGCTTAGGTAAGCCTGTTGACCGCACAGAGTGGGGTATGACACCGCCGACCGTTAATGCATATTATAATCCTGCCTTCAATGAGATTGTTTTCCCAGCAGGTATATTACAGTATCCTTTCTTTTCAGATGCAGCAGATGATGCCCTTAACTATGGCGGAATTGGTGGTGTAATTGGACATGAAATGACCCACGGATTCGATGATCAAGGCAGTCAATATGATGAAGAAGGAAATCTTAAAAATTGGTGGACGCCAGAAGACGCTCAGAAATTTGCACAAAAAACAGGAATGGTTGTGAAACAGTTCAACGAATATACCGTGTTGGATACCGTTCACGTGAATGGAATGCTTACCCTGGGTGAGAACCTTGCAGATCTTGGTGGATTGGCGATTGCTTATGAGGCTTTCAAAAAAACCAAACAAGGACAAAGCAATGAAAAAATTGATGGTTTTACACCCGACCAACGCTTTTTCTTAAGCTGGGCTCAAGTTTGGCGCGCTGCTACCCGCGACGAGGAAATGTTTAACCGAATCAAAACGGATCCACATTCTCCGAATCTTTGGCGTTGTAATGGGCCTTTAAGTAATATGCCCGAATTTTACAAGGCTTTCAATGTTAAAGAAGGAAATAAAATGTACCGTCCCGATAGCTTAAGAGCAAAGGTTTGGTAAGGGTCTTTTATTAAATAAAAATCCTAATAGAGGCTAACGGTACACTGTTAGTCTCTATTTTTTTTTGTACTGTAAAGAATATTAAATTCTTAGCTCTTTGGCTATTGCGTTTCAAAAGAATAAATTCTATCTTTGAAAAAATTTTTTGTATGAAAAAAATACTTTTGGGTTTAATCCTATCATCTTCCATATTTACTGCTTGTAAGAAAGAAGAACCACCAAAACCAACACCTACTCCAGCACCAAAACCTGCAGGCAGTAAAAGTTATGTTAGGGTTACTATTAAAGGTAAAACCTTAGAAGCAAGAGATACCATTGTTGTTCCATTTTCTTCTACTAATTTTTATCCTATGCTTCAGAAGTTTGAAATGGTACAAAACAGCTTCAGTTCAGACTTGTATGATAAAACTTTTGGTTTCAATTCATTATCTGGTGGTACCTATTACAATGGAAATATGAAAATTGTAGTTAGTGGTGCAAGCTATGCTACTAAGAATTTGAGTCAAGTAGATTCTTTCAAAACACTAACCAACTCAAATAAAGCTTTTACTATTGAAGATATGAGTGGTGAGAAGAAAGTGATTTATTCTATCAATCAAGCATCAACCATCTACATTACCAAATGGGCTGATGATGTAACCGAGGGTAAATTAAACCTAATGTTAACCAGTGTTGATGGTGCTCAAGATACTGTGAAAGGAGAATTTAAAATTTACAAGTAATCATCACATTAATATTTTACTGTTTTCAAAGCCCCATCATTTTTTGATGGGGCTTTGTTGTTTTTACAGCTTACCTTCATTCACTTGCACATATTTTTTGGCAGGTTTAATCCTTCCTATTTGCAAGTCATCTTTGATCAGCTCATCAATACTTTTATAGAAAACAAAGTTGGGCTGAGTACCCAATTCTTAAGTGAAGAGCTTATAGCGCAGTTGCAAAATAATCTTGCACAATTAGCCCTTGGCCAAAATCTAAAAGCAGCTGGAACCAGTAATAGTACTATTGTTATCAATAAGGAGGTACGTGGCGATCAGATTTTTTGGCTGGACAAAATCCATAACAACCCCTTTGAAACAGAATTTCTCAATATAATAGATGATTTTGTCCTTCACCTAAATTCAAGTTGCTATACTGGCATTACCGATTATGAGTTTCATTACGCATTATATGGTGCTGGTAGCTTTTATAGTAAGCATCTGGATCAGTTTAAGAATAATGATAGCAGGCAGTATTCAATGATTTTTTATCTGAATAATCAGTGGCAACCAGGGGATGGTGGCGAATTGTGCATTCACCATCAAGATGAACATTTGCAGTGTATTGCTCCTATGGCCGGTACCAGTGTGTTTTTTAAGAGTAGCGAATTGCTGCATGAGGTATTGCTAACCCATAAACCAAGAATGAGTATTACGGGATGGCTAAAGGTATAATTGGATAGGGTATTGGTTTATCATTATTCTATTTTCTTCATAGCTGCTGCAATCCAATTTGGTCAAATGCTTGAACAATATGGATGAGCCTCTATATAAAAAAAGGCCAACGGAATTTTATCTCAATAAAAAATCATCACGGTCGCTTAAAAAAGGAAAGCGTTGTCTGCTTTCTATAATATCTGAATATTGAAAAGTATGGGTGATGACTGCTTCTTGCTCAGTTTCTTTTGCAATTAATTCCCCCAAAGGGCTGTAGATACTGCTATTGCCTATATATTGATGTCCATTACCATCTATGCCTACACGGTTGACACCTATCACAAAACTCATGTTTTCGATGGCCCTTGCCATCAATAAATTTTCCCAAACATAGTTTCGCTTTTCGGGCCAATTGGCAATGTATAACAACATATCATAGTCGTCTGTATTGCGTGCCCATACTGGAAAACGTAAGTCGTAACAAATTTGTACACAAATCTTCCAGCCATTTACCTGCACAATCATTCTCTTTTGTCCTGCACTAAAAGCTGCATCTTCCCCAGCGTAGGAAAATAAATGTCGCTTATCATAATGAGCCATATCGCCATTAGGCATCACCCAGAGCATTCTGTTGAAATACTGTCCCTGTTCTTCAATAATCAGGCTGCCAGCAATGATGCAACGGTTTTTGATGGATTCTTCCTTCATCCACTGTGCAGTTTCCCCATTCATCTTTTCTGCTAGTTTTTCTGCCTGCATACTAAAGCCCGTCGTAAAGGTTTCGGGCAAAATAATGATCTGCTGTTTCCTTTTTAGGCTAGCGAATTTTTCACTCAACAATTTTCTGTTTGCTGCTGCATTTTCCCAAACAATATCTGTTTGGACAAGACTAATTTGTAAATCGCTTTTTGCCATTGTGTAAAGATAGTCCGCTTCCTTATTTTTGTATTATGACCAATTCAGAAATTTCAGATTTTTTTACAGCCTTATCCAAGTTGATGGACTTGCACGCTGAAGACAGTTTTAAATCGAAATCATACAGTATTGCTGCCTATAATATCGACCAATTGGAAGCGAATCTTGCTGATATGGATGATGCGAGCATGCGCGTTGCCAAAGGAATTGGGGCTTCTACAGCCACTAAAATTCGTGAAATTCTAGATACAGGAAAATTGACCCAGTTGGAGGAGATATTAAGCCGTACTCCTCCTGGTGTTTTGGGTATTATGCAAATCAAAGGACTTGGCCCTAAGAAAGTTCGGACCATCTGGCAGGAAATGGCCATTGAAAGTGTAGGTGAATTGGAATATGCTTGCAATGAAAACAGACTTACTTTGTACAAGGGTTTTGGACAAAAAACACAAGAAGCGGTCTTGCAAAATATTGCCTTTATCCGCAATAGTCAAGGTTTTCAGCTATGGGCTAGTGTAGAGCAAACTGCCCAAAATTGGATGGCTCGCTTGAAACAATCTTTCCCTAATTATCAATTTTTACCCACCGGGGCCTTTTACCGACAATTAGAAACAGTTGCCGAAATAGAAATAGTGAGCAACATGCCTGCCGATACTTTACCCAAATTATGGGCAAATGTTCCGGGTATCCTCATGCAGCAAGAGGCCGAATCTTTGCTGCTTAAAATGCCTGATACTATTCCCATTAAATTTTATTTTGTAAGTACTGATAAGCTCGCCTCAACGCAATTTTCAAAGGCATGCTCTGATGAGTTTTTAAGTGCTTTTCAACAAGAATTTTCTTTACCCACAAACGCTAAAAACGAACAAGATATTTTTGAGGCTAATCACCTTCAATTCATAGCAGCACCGCTGCGAGAGAAGGCCAATGTCTTGCAGAAAGCAAAGGATAATAGTATTCCAAAATTAATTGAGGTGTCAGACATTAAAGGAATTATCCACGCACATTCAAAATGGAGCGATGGGCAAGAAAGCATCGAAACAATGGTGCAACACGCTATCAGCAAGGGATTGTCCTATTTAGTATTGAGTGATCACTCGCAAGCAGCATATTACGCTAGTGGATTGACACCAGATAGGGTAGCCGCACAACATATCGAAATTGAGGTGCTCAATGAACAATACAAACCTTTTAAAATTTTTAAAAGCATTGAAGCCGATATCCTTAATGATGGCGCATTGGATTATGATCCCTCTGTTTTATCTACTTTCGATTTGGTCATTGCCTCGGTACACAGCAATCTCAAGATGAATCAAGATAAGGCGATGCAGCGATTATTGAGCGCCATTCAAAATCCATTTACGACCATTCTTGGGCATCCAACTGGCCGGCTCTTGTTGTCAAGAGAGGGTTATCCGCTCGACCATAAAATGATTATTGATGCCTGCGCTGATTATGATGTGGCAATTGAAATTAATGCACATCCGCGCCGTTTGGATTTGGATTGGCGCTGGGTGGAATATGCCTTGGAGAAAGGGGTTTTACTCTCCATCAATCCTGATGCCCATTCGCTCGCTGGTTTTGACGATGTGTATTATGGATGTACCATTGCTCAGAAAGCAGGATTGACGCCTGATAGAAATTTGAGTAGTTTTTCTTTAACAGAATTGGAGCAATTTGTTGAATTGAAAAAGAGAAAACGTAATTTGCAGCCCTTATGAGCAAAGAGATTGTAGTGAGCGGCATTCGCTCTACGGGATATTTACATTTAGGAAATTATTTTGGCGCTATGCGCAATTATGTCAAAATGCAAGACGACTATAATTGCTATTTCTTTGTGGCCGATTATCATTCCCTCACCACTCATCCCGACCCCAAAGACCTTCGCGCTAATGTGTACCGCGTAGTGGCGGAGAATGTTGCTTGCGGACTTGACCCTGATAAAGTAGCCCTCTATGCACAAAGTGATATTCCTGAAATTCCCGAGCTTTATTTGATGCTCAATATGCTTGCCTATAAGGGTGAGTTGGAAAAGGTGCCCACCTTCAAAGATAAAGTGCGCCTTAACCCAGATAATGTAAATGCTGGTTTGTTGACCTATCCCGTATTGATGACGGCCGATATTTTAATTCATAAAGCAGCTCATGTTCCTGTAGGTAAAGACCAGGAGCAGCATATTGAAATGGCCCGCAATTTTGCGCAGCGATTCAATCACCGTTATGGCGATTTATTCCCCGAGCCCTTTCCGTTTAATTTTGGTGATACTTTAGTGAAAGTGCCTAGCCTGGATGGTAATGGTAAAATGAGCAAAAGTGAAAATCTTAATGCTACATTATTTTTAGCTGATGATGATGACACCATTCGCAAAAAGGTAATGAAAGCCAAGACGGATAGTGGCCCCACAGAAATGAATAGTGAAATGCCCGAGTATATTCAAAATGTATTTCAGCTATTGAATTTGGTTTCGAGTAAAGAAACCATTGATACCTTCACCATGAATTACAATGATTGTACGATCCGTTATGGCGATCTCAAAAAGCAATTAGCCGAAGATATGGTGGCCTTTATAGCGCCCATTCGTGAGCGAGCGCAAGCTTTACAAGCCGATGAGTCCCAAATCCAAAAAATACTCAAAGAAGGTGCTGAAAAGGCCCGCGAAAGCGCTTCTAAAACGATTGCCGAAGCGAGGAAAGCGATTGGGATTAGTTATTATGGATGATTTTAATAAGTTGTATTGCCGGGGTTGTGCATTATAAGCGTCCAAACAACTCTATACATTCCACAGCTTCTCGTACATCGTGCACCCGCAAGATATTGGCCCCTTGTTGTAAAGCCACCATATGCAATGCTGTAGTGCCGTTGAGGGCATTCGAAGCATCAGTGTTTAGGCTTTTGTAAATCATCGATTTGCGGGAAATGCCCGCTAATATAGGTTTGCCCAATAGGCGCAATTGCGCCATATGATTCAGCAATTCAAAATTGTGTTCGATATTTTTAGCGAAGCCAAAGCCTGGGTCTAGAATTACATCCACTATTCCTGCATTGTGACAGCGAACAATCACTTCTTGCAATTCACTGATGACTTCTTCAGTTATGTTGGCGTAACTCGGGTTTTGGTGCATCGTTTGGGCTGTGCCTCGGTTGTGCATAGCGATATAAGGCACTTTTAGGGCGGCAATGGTTTCCAACATTTGCGCATCAAATAGACCAGCGCTAATGTCATTGACCATTCTTGCCCCTACTTCAATAGCCGCTTTCGCAACAGTACTTCTGTAGCTATCTACCGAAATCCATATATCAGGGAAATGCTTGCTGATAGCTTCTATCGCTGGTATGACCCTATCGATTTCTTCCTGTTCCGAAACCTCAGTGGCTTGGGGTCGGGTAGAGGCACCGCCAATATCCACAATTGCAGCACCTTCCTCCATCATTTTTTGGGCTTGGGCCACAATTTTATCTGTTTCTTGCTTACGGCTTTCCTGGTAAAAACTATCTGGCGTGCAATTGATAATGCCCATTACAATGGGTTGCGAAAGGTCGAGTAAGTTTCCTTTACTTTGCAGCAAATTGGCAACAGCTAAATGCGTATTTTTGAAACTCATCGGTCAAAAGTATTTTTGTAGAATGCACAAATGTAACCGCAAATAAAAAGCAAAATGGATTCAACTCAAATAACCTTACATCAATACAATGCCGTAGTGGCTCGTTGTAAAGATTTATATGTCAAAAAAGCTGCTGATTATGGCACTTCTTGGCGCGTATTGCGCTCCATCTCGATTGTCGATCAAATTTATATCAAAGCTTGGCGCATTCGCCAAATTCAAGAAACAGAATCCCAATTAGTGGATGATTCTATTGAGAGTGAATTTGTAGCTATTGTCAATTATGGCATTATTGCACTCATTCAGTATTTTTTACCCAATGATGCGCCGATTGATTTAAGTGCTGATATGGCAAAAGAATATTATGAGCAAAGAGCTGAAGAAGTAAAGCAATTGATGCTGAAGAAAAATCATGATTACGGTGAAGCTTGGCGAGCCATGTCGCAAGCTTCTTTTGTCGATTTGATACTGGTAAAACTGTTGCGTATTCGCCAAATAATTGCCAATGATGGGGCGGTAAAAGTATCTGAAGGCGCTGATGCCAATTTTGCCGATATTATCAATTATGCCATTTTCGCACTCATCATGATGGGAGAGGATAATTAGTTTTTGGTTCTTTTATAAGCCATTTACAATCTGAAAACATTTTGACATTGAACTTTTAATATTTTTGAAGGAACTTAAAATCACGATACACAATGAAATACATCCTTTGGTTAATACGCATTATTGTCGGGGCCTTATTTATTTTTTCTGGCCTAATTAAAGCCAATGACCCACTAGGTTTGAGCTATAAAATGAATGAGTTCTTTGATGTTTGGAATATGGGCTTTATGGTTCCTTATTCACTTACCCTATCAGTACTTATGATTGGTTTCGAAATTATCGCGGGTATAGGATTATTGCTGGGCGCGGCCTTTCGGGCTTTTTCGTTTTTACTTTTATTGCTTACTTTATTTTTCACCTTTCTCACAGCATACGTTTACCTCACCGATAAAATAAAAGAGTGTGGCTGCTTTGGCGATTGCATTAAAATATCCAATGCCGAAACTTTTTGGAAAGATGTGGTGCTCACCATCTTGGTGATAATCCTCTTTGTATACCGCAAAAAAGTACAACCCTTATTCAATGGTAAAATCACTTTTGCCTTGATGACGCTTACCGTTGTATTTGCTTTTGCTACGCAATGGTACACGCTCAACTATTTGCCTTACTACGATTGTCTTGCCTATAAAAAAGGTGCCAATATTTGGGAGAAAATGCAAGCCCCTCCAGGCTCTACCCCCGATGTGTATAAAACAATGATGATTTATGAAAAGGATGGTAAGCAGCAAGAATTTGATGAAACCAATTATCCTTGGCAAGATACTACTTGGAAATTTGTAGACAGCAAAAGTACCTTGGTGCAAAAAGGGAATGCCGATCCAGCCATTAAAGATTTTGTGCTGAATGATTATACGGGCAATGACCTTACCGAGGGCATTTTGAAACAACCTGGTTATACTTTTTTATTGTATGTCAAAGATGTTAAAAAAGCTAGTCGCGAAAATATCGAACGCTTGCAAAGCCTTGTGACTACTGCCAATCAGCTTAATATTCCTTTTTATGTGTTGAGCTCTTCGGCCCAATCGGATGCCGATAAATTTGCAGCCGAATACAAATTGCAAGGAGCACAATGGCTCATTATTGATGGAACGGTGAGCAAAACAGCTATGCGCAGCAATCCTGGATTGATGTTGCTGAAAGAAGGAACCATACAAAACAAATGGTCTTTTAAATCTTACCCGAAAGGAATGACATTGAACGGTTCTACACTCACACTTCAATAAAAAATCAAATTGCTTCATTTCTTACTGCGTAAAATTGGCTATAGTATTGTCGTGCTTTGGGGCGTGGTGAGTTTGGTGTTTTTTTTATTCAATATTTTACCGGCCGACCCTGCACGCCTTACGCTAGGGCAACGCAGTGATTTGAGTTCCTTAGAGAATGTGCGCAAAGAATTAAACTTAGATAAAAGTATGGCTATACGCTATGTGCTTTATCTGAACGACCTTTCGCCAATTGCTATTGTTGCACATGATAGTGTTACCAAAGCCAAGTACGCTTATACTTCCCTTATTTCCTTTACTGAAAAGGATCTGGTCATAAAGAAACCCTATCTCGGTAGATCCTATCGCACCAAACGATTGGTGAGTTCGGTGATTGCAGAGGCATTACCTGGAACCGCATTATTAGCTCTTTCCGCAATGATGTTTGCTACACTTGTTGGCTTGTTTTTGGGTATCCTAGCGGCTTTTTACAAAGGTACATGGATCGATTCGGGCTCCATTGCAGCTAGTGTAGCGGGTATTTCAATGCCTAGCTTTTTTGCTGGTTTGATTATTGCCTATGTATTTGGTTATTTGTTGCATGATTATACAGGCCTTGATATGACGGGGAGTCTTTGGGAATATGATGCGCTTAGCGGGCAGAGGCATCTAGCTTTAGCTAATTTAATTTTACCGGCATTTGCATTGGGTATTCGACCATTGGCCATCATTACACAACTGACCCGAAGCTCCATGTTGGACGTTTTATCGCAAGATTATATTCGTACTGCCTATGCAAAGGGCTTAAGCAGCCAACAGGTCATTTGGCGACATGCATTGCCCAATGCCTTAAATCCCGTTGTGACTGCTATCTCTGGCTGGATGGCCGAATTGCTTGCTGGCTCTTTCTTTGTGGAATTTATTTTTGGTTGGAAAGGTCTGGGTAAATTAACGGTAGATGCACTCGAAAAATTTGACTTTCCTCTGGTAATGGGTGCCGTATTAGTGTCTGCCCTTATTTTTGTTGTGGTGAGTTTAGTAGCCGATCTAGTGTATGCTCGCCTTGATCCCCGAGTTCGATTATAGTTTTAAATGTTGATTCTTAATGAGCTCTGTACATAAATTTTTTACCCAACAATTAATGAATTGGCATCGTACAGTCAATGTTCGTTCCTTGCCTTGGAAAGAGGAGAAAGACCCTTATAAAATTTGGCTTTCCGAAATTATTTTACAACAAACTCGTGCCGATCAAGGCCTAAAATATTACCTCAGTTTTACAGAAAACTACCCCAGTATTGCTGATTTGGCAGAGGCAAAGGACGAAGATGTGTTTCGCCTCTGGCAAGGCCTCGGCTATTACAATCGTTGTAAAAACATGTTGGCAACTGCGCGCTTTATTCATTCTGAATTGAAGGGGCAATTTCCCAATGATTATGAAAAAATAGTATCCCTAAAGGGGATTGGTAACTATACAGCCTCAGCCATTGCCTCTTTCGCATTTGGATTAGCCTTTGCTGTTGTTGATGGTAATGTCTATCGTGTTTTGTCGCGCTTTTTTGGGATTGAATTGCCTATTGACAGCAGCGAGGGCAAGAAATTTATTGCACATTTGGCCCAACAACTTTTAGATAGCCAAGATCCTGCGGCATACAACCAAGCTATTATGGATTTAGGGGCAACGATTTGCACACCTAAAAAAGCACAATGTGATGCATGTCCTTTGCTCAAAAAATGTGTGGCGCATAAAGATGACCTAGTGGCTATTTTGCCTTTCAAAGAAAGGAAGTTAAAAGTTCAAAACCGTTATTTTAATTTTTTGGTTTTGAGGTATAAAGACGAACTGTGGATAGAACGCCGTAGTGAAAAAGGCATTTGGCAAAACTTGCATCAATTTTATTTAATCGAATCGCCTGAAAGTGTGGATCAGGATAGTCTTTGGCAAAATGAATTTTTAATAAACTATAAACAGAAAATTAAAAACTTTGCCTTCATTTCGCAATCCAAACAGCGCTTAACGCATCAACTCATCGAAAGTAAATTCTTCGAAATAGAACTGAGCGACAAAAAGATTTCTTTAGCAGCAGATGGCCTATGGATAAAGGCTACTCAACTTAACGACTATGCCTTTCCCAAAACATTAGTCGACTTTATCAAGGTATATGTTTAATCATTTTCTTCGAAGAACAGTTTCGGCTTTACTGCCCTTTTTATTGTTCACTAGTATATTCCCTGCAGCTTGTGCTCTTGTACTTTGTTGGGCAACCGAAAGCTTATTCGTAGGAAAAAGAATTGATCTTTTTTCAGCACTTCATGTCTTTGTTTTTGCTTGTACATTGGTGGTTTATAATGTTCATTATTTAATCAAGAAGTCCACCCCTCAATTATCCGATCAATATGCTTGGGTGCAAGGCAACAAGCATTTTAACTACATCTTTCTAGGTTTAGGATTGTTGCTGGCTGCTATGTTTGCTTTTCAAATGCCCAGCATAATTTGGCAAATTTGCGCAGTCTTGGCGCTGCTATCCTTTGCATACTCTTTGCCCTTTTTGCCATTTAAAAATAAGCATCGATTAAAGGATTTTGGATGGCTCAAAATCTTGTTGTTGAGTATGGTTTGGACCAGTGTTACGGCCATTTTACCTATGGTATATCACCAACAAATAGTGGCGCATTATCCATTTGAAATTTTGTTGCGCTTTGTGTTTTTGTTTATTCTATGCCTTGCATTTGATATTCGAGACAAGGCTGTAGATCTGGAGGCTGGGATTTTTACCATCCCAAATAGAATTGGTTTGGCGAAGACTTATGTACTCACTACAATACTTTGCGGCTTCTACATTCTTTTTGCTTTTGTTCAGTATTTCCGCTTTGGTTTTGAAGATCGATTAGGGATTCATTTGCTTACAGCTATGACTACTTTTTGGGCCATTCATTTTGTTCGTCGTCATCCTTCTGACAAGAATTATATACTTTTTATAGATGGTCAAATGTTGCTGAATGGCCTGTTAATATTGATATTGTAAAGTTAATTCTGAAAAGAAAAGCCCCTGCAAGCTACTACTTGCAGGGGCCTTAACTCGATTTCTATTTTTAAGAAATCAATAAATTATTGTTTGATAAAATTAACTGTTTGTTGTCCTTCTTCGCTTTGAAGGCGCAGCATATACAAGCCATTTGTCAATCCCGAAACATCAATACTGTTTTGTTGGCTAGGAGCGATTACTTGACGACCAGCGACATCGTAAACAGTAGCCATAAATTGAGTAGATGAGGCTGTCTCAATATTCAACACATTGCTGCAGGGGTTAGGGTATACCGTACTCGCTATATTATTGATATTTTCATTGATTGAAGCAGGTGTTTCATTAAATACTGTTGCTCTAGATGGTGAAGGTATATCGCCCGAGCTAGCATTATTTCCATTTACACCCATTACAACATAGTTAAAAGAAATGGCACCTGCACCTGCTGCTGGTGCTTTCCATTTAAAGGTAACTGAATATGAACCAGGCAATGTGCCCTGGTTGAGGGCTAAGGTATGTTCAAGAATGGATATACCAGAAACAGTTCTAATGGCAGTACTTGTTGGTGCTGCACTTAGCGTGCCCGCCTGTGTTCCATCAGATTTTGTTGCCGCTATTTGAAATCCAAACTTTGATAATGTGGAGCTACTCGTATTGAATCCAGTTAGTACAACTGTATAGGTTGTATTAGGTGTATACCTGCCATTTGATATGGGCAATCCACTACCTTCTGGAGTAATGGCGATTCCTGTTGTTATTGAAGGACTTCCTGCGGCATGACAACCACTACCACCACAGCTGGTTTTGGTTAAATTGGCCGATAAAGTACCTGCAGGTCCAGATACTTTACTTGTTAAGGAAATGTATGCAATGCCTAAACTTAAAGAAGTGAGTAGAATTTTTTTGATCATAATTTGCTTGTTTTTGTTGTGATAAAATAATTTCCAATTAGAGTATTTACCTTTGCTGCCTTATGGGACACAAAAAACTAATCCGATTTAGAGCAGTTGATACTTTTGCTAATGTATTACAATATCCTAAGAATATGCCCAATAATTGGCATGTTTTTTTTAAAAATAATCATCCTATTACCCTAGAATTGGCTTGTGGAAAAGGGGAATATAGTGTCGGACTTGGACGGGTAAACCCAAACAATAATTATATAGGCGTTGATATAAAAGGTAACCGAATCTACAATGGCGCCAAAATTAGCCTGCAAGAAGGGCTTACTAATGTAGGTTTTGTCCGTGGGCAAATTGATCATTTGACCGAATATTTTGGCGAAGCTGAGGTCAATGATATTTGGATCATTTTCTCTGATCCCTTTTTGCGTAAACCCAAAAATCGATTGACGCATCCCCGTTTCCTCTTTATTTATCAGCAAGTGATGAAAAAGGGTGGTGTGATCAAATTGAAAACCGACTCAAAAGAATTATACGATTTTACCCTCGAAACTATTGAAGAGCAAGGTTGTAGTATTGTAGAGAATATAGCCGATATTTATGGAAAAGGTATGGCAGTAGGGCCTTTGGCCATTCAAACATTTTACGAAAAAATGCATTTGGCCGATGGACGCACCATTTATTATTTGTCTTTCACATTGCCCGAAACGACTATAGTGGTGCCCCAACGCAAAGCAAAACTAGAAATCGAGGATGCCACAGAACAGTAGTGAAGAGGACTATTATTTCTTGCCCGATGGGCGATTGGTTTTTAGCGAACAATATCATCTTCAAAGAGGCTATTGTTGCGGTTCGGGCTGCCGACACTGCCCCTATGATTTTATAAATGTACCCGAACCCAAGCGTAGCGTATTGCTGGCCGAAAAAAATAATAATGAATCCAATAGACAAGGATAAATCAGATCTATACGAGCTCATTTATGAAATTGTAAGACTAGTGCCTAAAGGGCGTGTTACTTCCTATGGTGCTATTGCCGAGGCTTTGGGTCTGCGCTCTGGTGCCCGCCTAGTGGGTTATGCGATGAACTTATCGCATTCTGTTTTCCCAGAAGTTCCCGCCCACCGTGTGGTGAATAGTGCGGGATTGCTCACCGGTAAATTTCATTTTGGTAGCCCCGAAAAAATGCAGCAACTCCTCGAAAAAGAAGGAGTTGCTGTACGAAATGATAAGGTCTTGGCTTTTAATGAGCTCTTTTGGAATCCCCGAACAGAGCTGTAGATTTTACAAAAAACTCATGTGCTTTTTTAATAGCTCTTTGTGAAGGAGAGACCATTTTTGGGATTGGTAATAATGTAAAAATTTGTTTTTGTGCGCCCTTTGCTGACAAAAATATTCGGTCAATTGCGCTGCAGGTGCTGCTAATCGTCCATTGGTACTCAACATTGCATCGAATAAATGTTTGACTAATTGTTCATCACAATGGCCTAAAGATTTTAAGGCACTGAAAGCATTGTTGCGTGTACGGAATTCCCAAGCATCTGATGCATAAAATACCAATCTATTCAAACTTTCTTCTTTGTTGTGGTCATTACTGGCCGATAATTCATGCCATTTGATGTTCACGCTATTATTCATACCCATAATATCTTTGGTCTTGCTTAAGAAGCTAGCAGATTCGGTAGGGTAATGGGTGCATAAATGCTCCAATGCCGCCGATACAACATCATAGCTTGAGTCTTCTAAAGCTGCCTCAAATACTTTTTTCCAGGAGCTGTTTTGGCCATTGTAGCCCTTAATGGCAGCTAGCTTTGTGGATGATTTATGGCTATTAAATTCATTTTGTAAGATGTTCGCCACCGTTTCATCATTAACCAATTGGTTGATTACCTCGGTTTTCATTTGATGAAATTCCTCCTTTTTGAACACCTTCATCAATAAGTCTCTCTTTTTCTCTAGCGAAAATGTTTTGAGTGCTAATAAGGCATCATAGCGATCGAGCATGTGCGGGGCATCCAAAACTTGTGCACTTAATTCTTCAAATTTCTTTTCAAAAACGACACTTTTTAGCACCATAGAGTTGGGGTCGAATAACACATAGGCAATGCTTTTGGCTGCCTGATTTGGTACCTTAACTGTGGTATTGGCTTCGCTTATCCATTCTGTTTTTTTGCTCATCGAGCCATCAGTATAATGCACTTCAAAATCGATGGGCATTTGAAACAAACCCACTACTTCATCACGGACATGTGTTTGCGCAACATAAATATTGGTTTGTTTTTGGCCATTGCTTTTGCTCAGCTCTTCATACTTGATGCTGTATTGTGGCTCACCACCATGCTGCAACCACTCTTCGATAAACCAACTCATATCTAATCCCAACTTGTCTTGTATGGCTTGTTGTAGGTCATTGGTTTCTACATTAGCATAGGCATGATTTTTTAGATAATGATTCAAGGCTCGTTTCCATTGTTCTTCGCCAAGCACATATTGAAACATACTGATGACGCTTGATCCTTTTTGATATACGCGTGCGGTGCCTCCTTGGCTGCGAATGGGGTTCCTGTCTTTTTTACTGGCCTCTAGTGCTGTATTATGCTCCATTCGGCGTTGCCAATTGTACTCATCCTCACCATATAATTTACGAGTAAGCATTTTGGGGTAATAGGTTGCATAGCTTTCTTGCAACCATGTATCGCGTCCGTCGCGGGCAGTAATGTAATCGCCAAACCATTGATGGGTAAGTTCGTGGCAGTTTACACCAACATAATTACGGTCGATATAGGCGCGTTTGTCCACATTAAAGAAGTCGCCAAAAATTGTAGCAGTCGTATTTTCCATGGCACCATACAAAAAATCTTGTACCATGATTTGGGAATAGCTTTCCCAAGGATAAGCAATACCTGTTTCCTTTTCTAGAAAATCTACCATCATTTCTGAATAGCGGTAGGTAGGTTCGGCTCGGTCGGCAAATTCTGGGTAGTAGTACAAATTCATGGGTACACCATTGCCGCTTTTAGTCTTTTTGATGCCATATTTTCCAATACCCAACATCAATAAATAGCCAGCATGCGGTTTACTCATTGCATAATGCCAGGTATAGGTATTATCGTTATTGAGCGTTTTGCTTTGCAATACTCCATTCGATAATACTTCATAGTCTTTGTCAAAAGTGATAACCGTTTCGGTGATGAATTTATCATTCATATCATCATACATGGGTATCCAGGCTCGATTATCAATGCCTTGCCCTTGTGTCCATATTTGTTTGCGCACGGCAAATGGATTGCGCTCATTGTTTTCAGGAACATTCCAGCCAATAAAATAGATACCCCGACGAGGACTTGCTTCGTATTCAAATACGATTTTGCCCGTTTCGTCCCAATGCAGGCTTTGATTGGGCATTATCCAAACACCTGTTTTTACCTTTTTAAAGTCTACAGGTTGATTATTGATAGTGGCTTTTAATATTTGGATATCTGGAGCATCGAAAAATATAGAGTCTACATTTTTTTGCAAAACAATGTAGCTATGACTTACTCTTCCTTTCACCAAACCTTTTTCAGGTACAAATTTTAGCTCTACTTTCATTTTGGTGATATCCAAAGAATGTTCACGATAACTCGTGTTGTCTTTGAGATAAGAGCGATAACTATTTTGTGCAGTTGTGGCAAAACCATAAAGGCAAGCCAATAGAAGCAATGATTTTTTCATTCTTTAAATTTTTATAAAAGGGCTCTAAAATTGGTCAAAACTATTGGTAAAAGCAAATTTGTTACCTGCAATTGGTCTTTTCATAAAGGAAATGAGCATAATGGACAAAGTGCATTTTTGAGACTATATCCTTCATTTTCTGCTATCTTTGCAAGCGATTCACAATGGAAAAAAATCATACCTATACTCAGGAACAATGGACTGAAGTGATTCAGCCCCAAAGCAGTCTATTCGATTTGCAATTAAAAGAAGTATGGCGCTACCGCGACTTACTGGCTTTGCTTGTACGACGAGATTTTGTGGCTACTTACAAGCAAACTATTTTAGGTCCTATTTGGTTTTTTCTGCAACCCTTAATTACCGCCTATACTTTTCAGTTTGTTTTCAATAATATAGCAGGTATTCAAACAGGCACTGTTCCTGCAATTTTATTTTATATGGCTGGCACAACACTTTGGGCCTATTTTGCCGATTGTCTCAATAAAACTTCAACTGTTTTTAGGGATAATGCCTCCGTTTTTGGCAAAGTTTATTTTCCTCGATTAATAATGCCTTTGTCCATTGTAGTCAGCAATTTGATCAAGTTGGGTATACAATTTGTTTTGTTTTTTATCTATTGGCTTTATTATTTGAGTACTTCGGATGTTATTCATCCCAATGCAACTATTGCACTTTTACCCTTTTTGGTATTGATAATGGGCGGACTAGGTTTGGGCTTTGGGCTCATTGTTACTGCAATGACCAACAAGTATCGCGATCTTGTTTTTTTGCTCAGCTTCGCTGTTCAATTGCTCATGTATGCTACTCCTGTTATCTATCCCATTAGTTCTTTAAGTATGAAGCCCGGTATTAAGGCTGTGCTTATGCTCAATCCAATGACCCCTGTTATTGAAACTTTCCGTTATGCATTTTTGGGTGCAGGTGGTGGCTCCTTTTCTTGGGGAGGCTTGGTTTATGCGAGTGTTTTTACCTTGGTCGTCGTCCTTTTGGGTACGGTTATTTTTAATAAAGTAGAAAAGAGCTTTATGGACACGGTATAGAGCTATCAAACATTTTGTATTTGTGTTTTCCTTTGTATCATTTGTTGCCAGTATCTTTTATTCAAAAAACTATCTAAAGTAAATTCAATTTCTTTCTGTGTTGTGCTTTATTGGCACAGCAATTGATGCTTTGGGGATTGGATTACATCTTCATGGCCTTTTGCAATAGTTGTTTCATGAATTCGATGCCTTTTTCATTGGTAAAATCAATGTTGGTTTGGGGTATAGCTTCTGGGTTGGGATGAAAAGAAATAGCCTTACTCAGGCTTTCTTCGCGCAATAAATGTAGCATAGGGTATGGTGAGCGGTTGGTATAATGAGAGGCCTCATGTTCGGGTGCATCACCAAAAATATATTCTGGATGAAAGCTAGCAATCTGAAATGTTCCTTCATAACCCTTTCTTACACTAAGTTTTTCTGTTTGTTTTACCAATTGTAAATAAGCGCTAAATTGTTGATAGGCCTCCGAAAAAACAATTAATGTCGTTTCGATAGTTGGGTCTTTCTCCAATAATTGCATTTCTGATAAAACAAGCATAGGATGCTCATGCAGGGAGGTCCCCTCAATCACTACATATCGAATACTATTCTCTATAAAAACTTTATGGGCAAAGGGGCAAAAGCCACAGCCAATCACTATTTCTTTTACCCAGTTTTTTGTTTGTGCAATAATCTGCTCTGTGCTCAATACCATATAATATAATCTCGATACAAATATAGCTCTTCCGATGCGTTTTGTTTTTAGACAAATGGTAGCCCGAATGGATTATCGCCTTAACTTCGCTCCCTGAAATTATGGTTAAAATTGCCAATATAGAATTACCGGATTTTCCGCTTTTGCTTGCCCCTATGGAGGATGTAAGCGATCCGCCTTTTCGTGCTGTTTGTAAAGATTATGGTGCCGACCTTATGTATACCGAATTTATCTCTACCGAGGGGCTTATTCGCGATGCCATCAAAAGTCGGCAGAAGTTGGATATTTTCGATTATGAACGCCCAGTAGGCATTCAGATTTTTGGTGGCGATGAAGAGGCCATGGCACTTTCTGCCAAAATTGTAGATGCTACGCAACCCGATTTATTGGATATCAATTTTGGTTGCCCTGTAAAAAAGGTGGTCTGTAAAGGAGCGGGTGCCGCTGTATTGAAAGATGTGGATTTGATGGTGCGCCTTACCAAAGCCTGTGTCAACAACACGACTTTGCCCGTTACAGTGAAAACCCGTCTAGGATGGGATGATAACTCCAAGAATATTGAAGAAGTTGCGGAGCGATTACAGGATGTGGGTATTGCTGCCTTAAGTATTCACGGACGTACACGCGCACAATTGTATAAAGGCGAGGCCGACTGGACGCTTATTGCTAAAGTGAAGAACAATCCCCGCATCAAAATTCCCATCTTTGGGAATGGAGATATTGATAGCCCTCAAAAAGCCAAAGAATATAAAGAGCGTTATGGCGTAGATGGCATTATGATTGGTAGAGCTGCAATTGGTTATCCTTGGATATTTAGAGAGGTAAAACATTACCTTGCTACGGGCGAAACCCTTGAAGCCCCCACTATTCAAGAGCGTTTGGCTGCTTGCCGCAAGCACTTGGATGGTTCTATTCAGTGGAAAGGCGAAGGCTTGGGTATATTAGAAATGCGCCGTCATTATGCCAATTATCTTAGAGGTTTATCACACGTAAAAGATTTTCGGAATCGCTTGGTTAATACCATGGATGTACAAGAATTGTATGGCATTTTACAAGAAGTAGAAGAGAAATACAGTGAAATTGAAAGTTGATCATGGAAAATTGACAATTCCTTTTTCTTCAAACCAGTTAAACATTAAACATTAAACATTGCAAAATAATCCTCCCTTTCTTAAGCCTGGCGCCACAATTGGTATTACATGCCCTTCAGGTTATGTGTCTGCCGAAAGAGTACAATACGCTACTGTTGTACTAGAAAAATGGGGTTTTAAAACACGTTTGGGCAAAACGGTTGGCAATGAATTTCATTATTTTTCGGGTGATGATGCTACCCGTTTGGCCGATTTGCAAGACATGCTTGATGACCCTAAGCTCGATGCCATCCTTATGGGGCGCGGTGGTTATGGGCTTAGCCGTATTATAGATCAAATAGACTTTACCCAATTTGTACAACATCCAAAATGGATTTGTGGCTTCAGTGATATCACTGTTTTACACAGTCATATTCAAGCTCAGTTTGGTATTCCTACAATTCACTCAGTGATGTGTGGGGCATTCAAGCCCGAAACCGAAGAAAAAGATTATATCCTTAGCTTGCGCAAAGCCTTGATGGGTGAGGATTTGAGCTATCATTTTCCTGCAAGCGAATACAATAGAGTGGGGCAGGTTAGCGCTAAAATAGTCGGTGGTAATTTGGCCATGTTGGCACATTTAACGGGCTCTGATGCCCAAATAGATACAGACGATAAAATTCTTTTTATAGAAGATATAGGCGAGCATTTATATCATATCGATAGGATGTTGCTTAACCTTAAACGCTCAGGGCAACTCAGTAAATTGAAAGGTCTCTTAGTAGGCAGCTTTACTGATATTGAAGATACCGATCGTCCTTTTGGTCAAACATTGGAGCAAATTATCAGTGATAAAGTCAAAGAATACGATTTTCCCATGGCCTTTAATTTTGCCTGTGGTCATGATGAGGTGAATCATACACTAGTATTGGGTGTGCCTTATACATTGGTAGTTGGTCTAGAGGGAACACAACTAGCCATGATGTAGTTGATCTCTTTTATTAACATTACAAGCTAGGCTTTGTAGCTTAAAAAAAGACCAGACTTAATCTAGGCCCCTATCCAAAAGGCGCCGCCAACACTATCCTTAGAAGCACCCGTTTGACTAGCAATCGTATTGCTTTCTTCTCGCCAGCGCAAAGTGCCGATTAGAGCCATTACTAAAGCTTCTTTAAAGGCAACAGTTTGTGGATCAGGAATGGTCAATTCTATACCCAATGTGGCCAACTTGTCAGATAAAACTTGCATTAAATAAGTATTAAAGGCTCCACCTCCTGTGGCTAACAATTTTCTATGGGCTATACTTTCGGTTGCTAAGTTCTGAACAATCGAATGGCAAATTTGTTCTGCTATAAAATGAACCATAGTATTCATTCTGTCGGCTAGGCTGTATTCTTCATTTTCTACAAAAGTCTTTACCATGGCCATTGCCCCTTCGTTGCTCAAAGATTTTGGTGCAGCCTTCTCCAGAAATTCGTTGCTTGCGAGTTTGACTAATTCCTCTTCAATAACTTGGCCAGATGCAGCTAATGATCCGCCCTCATCATAGGCTTTACCTGTTTTTTGCGCTAGAAAGTTAAGCGCTTGGTTGGCTACGCAAATATCAAAACCAATATATTGATTATCTTCTTTTCGGAGGCTAATATTGGCAATGCCGCCGATATTGAGCAGTAAATCATATGCACCAAATAACAACTTATCACCAATAGGTACAATGGGTGCACCTTGTCCACCTAGGGCAACATCTAGTGCGCGTAAATCGTTAATCACCGGAAGGCTAATGCTCGCCGCAATACTGGCCCCATCACCAAGCTGAAAGCTTGTTTGGGCAGCGGGCTCATGTAATATGGTATGGCCATGTGAAGCAACAAAATGTACTTTGTGTTGTAGCTCATTTGCGGCAATAAAACGATTCACCAATTCGCCGGTATAACGCCCATATTCGGTGTGTAATTTTAAAAATTCAGCTACGGGTAATTGAGTGGCCTGACGGAGTTTTTGGATCCACTGCTCCTCATAAGTATAACAATCTGCATTTAATATTTGAGCGGTCCATTTACCTCTTGTTTCTTCTATTTGCGCAAAACAAATATCCAAACCATCTAAGGAACTGCCCGACATTAAACCAATAACATTGTATACCATTGTTGAATAGAATTTGAACGTAAAACTCAAAAAAATTGGTAATTGAACCGAAGCCCAATTACCAAAATATTTATAACACTTAGTGCTTATTATTTTCCAATAACTGAAGCCATTGTTTTTCCAATATCAGCAGGGCTAGCTACAACGTGGATGCCACATTCAGCCATGATTTTCATTTTAGCTGCAGCTGTATCATCAGCACCACCTACGATAGCACCCGCATGACCCATACGACGACCAGCAGGAGCTGTTTGACCAGCAATAAAACCAACTACAGGTTTACGCATATTGTCTTTCAACCATTTTGCTGCTTCTGCTTCCATACCACCACCAATTTCACCAATCATAATGATACCATCCGTTTCGGGATCGTTCATTAATAATTCAACCGCTTCTTTAGTAGTAGTACCAATAATTGGGTCGCCACCAATACCGATAGCAGTAGAAATGCCCATTCCAGATTTTACTGTTTGGTCAGCTGCTTCGTAAGTTAAAGTTCCAGATTTAGAAACGATACCAATGCGGCCTTTCTTAAACACAAAACCAGGCATAATGCCTACTTTAGCCTCTTCCGCTGTGATAACACCAGGGCAGTTAGGGCCAATTAAAGTGCAATTTTTAGTAGCAGCAAATGCTTTTGCTTTTACCATATCTTGAACTGGAATTCCTTCTGTAATACAAATAATCACTTTGATTCCTGCATCAGCAGCTTCCATTATAGCATCAGCAGCAAATGCTGGTGGCACAAAAATGATAGAAGTGTCAGCGCCAGCTTGGGTTACAGCATCTTTTACTGTGTTAAAAACGGGTCTGTCCAAATGTGTAGTGCCCCCTTTATTGGGCGTAACGCCACCAACTACATTAGTACCGTATTCAATCATTTGTGTCGCATGGAAGGTACCTTCTGTACCGGTAAATCCTTGTACAATTACTTTAGAATCTTTATTGACTAAAACGCCCATAGTTTGAATTTGTGTTTTTTAAAAAGCGAGCAAAAATAGACTTTTATATTCAAATTCAAAAGCCACATCAAAAAACCCCTATTTCCCATAGCTAATGTGAGATTTATCATAAAATTATAGAATTGGATTTATGTTAGCAATGTGTATCCTACCTTCGGTTCATTGAAGGAACACATAAAATTTAAAACTATGGCAAAGGCAGGAAAAACAGTAGCAACTTTAATCGTAGGCGCAGCTATTGGCGCAGCATTGGGGTATATATTAGCTACCGATAAGGATAAGCGTCAAGAAGATTTGGCAAACCTTAAAGATAAATTCAGTGATCTCAAAGACAAGTTGAGCAAAAAAAGCAAAGAATTAGAAGAAGATATTTTTAACGCCTAATACCATAATATTTTGTTGGATATAGTACAGAAATGGAAAGATAAAATTATTGCACTCGTTGAGACCAAGGTACGTTTGATGCAGCTTGATTTCATCGAGCGCACTTCAAGTCTCATGAGCAATTTTATCTTTTTATTGGTCTTTATACTATTAGGTTTTGGGGTATTTCTTTTTGTAGGTTTAGGCTTAGCAGAGTTGTTTTCAGAGCTTTTGGGCAATAATATGTTAGGGTATTTAATTGCTGCGTCCTTTTACCTTTTAATTGGGGTGCTTTTGTATCTCTTGCGGAAGCGAATGTTAACCAAACTATCCAATATGTTCATATCTATTCTTACCGAAAAGTGTGATGATGATGAGGATGATGGGGATGCGCAGATTTCATCATCGGATAAAAAGCAAGCATAATGCTCTATAATAAACAATTAAATAGCATTGAAGAATTGCGTGCAGAACGTTTGTCCCTGAAGAAAAATGCACAGCTTAAGCGGCAATTAACTGAAGAAAGGGATAAGGAACAAGATCATGATGCATTCTTGGCTAAAAAGATCAGTTCGCTTACTGCCCGTTTAATGGGTAATTCAAAATATGCCGAACTAGTGAATACGGTTGTCGAGATGGCAATGCCTATTCTGATCAAGCAAGTGGCTTCTAAAACAGCAAGACAATTTATTGGGAAAGCAACATCAGAGCTATTGTTTGGCTATGCTAAGTGGAAAGCAATTAGTTTAGTAACCAACTTTATTAGTAAAAAAATGAAGGAAAAAAAAGAGGCTTAACGCCTCTTTTTTGATGCAGTTAGGGTAACTCTTGAGCATAGAAACAGTTTATGGGCTCTTTCACTGAAGGCTGTTGTGATGTTTTCTTTAGGTTTGTTGATTTCTAAATGATTTCAGCTTTAAATTTGAATAAATTCCACAACCATGAATCCCAATGCTAAAGTCTATTGCCTCATAATTTGTCTTTTCCTTTTGTTGGGCAAGCTGCAGCTAAAGGCTGCCCCCATTCATCGTGCGGAATTGTGTTTTATTGAAAATAAGGGCCAAATCAATAATCAGTATCATGAGGTACGCAAGGACATTGATTTTAAAATGGTTTCTGAAAAGGGATTGAGTGTATTTATAGGGCCCAACAAATTAATTTACCAATTTTCTAAGATAAATAACCCAAACCAAGCTTCAAATATACTTACTGATGTTGGGGTTGATTGGTCAAGAATGGAAGTTGCTTTGGAAGGCGCCAACCCTAATGCCCAGCTGATTAAGGAACTGCGCAGCCCCTATTACGAGTATTACCATCTACCAGGGTTGAACAACGTCAAGGCTTGTTCTTATTCAAGAATCACTTATAAAAATATTTATCCCCATATCGATTGGGTACTTTTTATAGAAGGAGAGCAATTGAAACATGAATTTCATTTGTCGGCTGGAGCAAAAGCTTCGGACATCAAATTGAACTATGCTGGTACAGACGCACTATTTATAGATCAAAAGGGCAATTTAATTGCACAGTGTAGTTTGGGAGCAATAACAGAATCTGCCCCAGTATCCTATCAAAAAAAGGGAAAGCAGATTCCGTCCCAATTTGTATTAAATCATCAACAACTATCCTATCAATTGGCCCCTTTTCAGGGCGAACTAATCATCGATCCGAGCTTGGTTTGGGCCACATATTATGGCGGTACCGGTTCAGATAATATCAGTATGATCAAAACGAATGCTAATGCAATTTATGCGGCAGGTACAACAATGAGCACCAGTAATATAGCCACAGTTGGTTCCTATAAAGCCACCAATGCCAGCGCAAGTCAAGATGCTTTTCTATTCAGGATGACCCAAGATGGTTTAAGAGAATGGGCCACATATTATGGCGGTTTTAGTGGTGATATTGGTGCAGCTGTAGCCCTCAGTAATTCAGGCATTTATCTGTCGGGTAGTACTATTAGTGCTAGCGGTATCGCAACCCCAGGGGCACATCAATCCACTTTTTCACATACCGGTTTTGGGCAAGATGCCTTCTTAGCCAAATTTAGTTTTGAAGGGGCATTGGAATGGGGCACTTATTATGGTGGCGAAAATCAAGAAGCTGATGCCTATGTAGCTACTGATGCTTTGGGTAATGTTTTCCTTAGTGGGCATACAAATAGTATTTCGGGTATAGCCACGCCTGGTAGTCATCAACCAACAATAGCCAGTACCGATTGGAACGATGCTTATTTAGCTAAGTTTAATAGTTCAGGTGTACGGCAATGGGCTACCTATTACGGTGGTGTATTTGCCGAAAGGATCTATAAATTGACCACAGATCGATTGGGTAATGTGTATATCACTGGCCAAAGTCCTAGTCCCTCAGGTATTGCTACATCGGGCAGCCACCAGCCGACCTATAGTGGTGGTGTTGGTAGCACGAGTACGGATGGCTTTGTAGCTAAGTTTAATTCAAACGGAATAAGACAATGGGCAACTTATTACGGCGGTTCCGCTTCTGATATTTGTTATGCTTCCGCTGTAGACGATTCTTTAAACGTATATCTAGTTGGCGCAACTTTTAGTGCCGATAAAATTGCTAGCCCAGGCGCATACCAAACAGCTTGGGCTGGTGGTCCTTATGATATTTTTTTAGCTAAGCTCAATAAAAATGGTATCAGGCAATGGGGCACCTATTATGGTTTTTTGGGTGAAGAGGTGGCTTATGATGTACAAATTAGGGGGATGAAGGATGTCTTTGTTGCCGGAATGAGCAATAGTATTTTCAACATTGCATCAGACTCTGCATACCAAAAGACATTGGGAGGCGAATATGATGCGATACTTTTGCATTTTAATGATAGCGGCCAAAGGCAATGGGCCAGCTATTATGGCGGTCCTATGTCCGATTATGGTTCACATATTGCCCTTTCAGGTGAACAGCTTTTTCTATGTGGCATGACTAAAAGTACAAGTGCTATTGCCACAACTTCATCACACCAAAATACCCATGCAGGCGCTGATGATGGCTTTTTAGCCAAATTTATTTTCCCATTGCCCAAAGCACCTTCAAGCATTAGTGAAAAGGCTAAAATGGATTGTATGATATTCCCCAATCCCATTCAGCAATGGCTTAATCTTGAATCGGCAGGTACTTTAGAAACAATCACTATTCATAATAGCATGGGTCAAAAAGTTTTTGCTAAAGAGGGAATTGCTGCAAAAAAAATAAGCATTGATCTACAACATTTGGTTCCCGGTTTCTATTTTGTTTCGATTAATGGTGTTTATCAACAGCAAATTTTTAAGCAATAAAAAAAGGGGACAATAATTAATTATTGTCCCCTTTTTTTATGATTTTGCTTGCGCTTCTTTTTTCCATTCGTCACGATGTTTGCGCAATGGATGATCTTTAGATTTACTAAAAATCATTTGTCCATTGTCTATTCCTTTGCGCAATTCAGCGCGTTCTTCGGGTGTCAGTTTCAAGGTGTCTTGGCAGGGCTCTGAGCAACAACCTTCATATTTTGCAGCACATTCAGTACATTGTATAAACAGCAAATGACAGCCTTCGTTTTTGCAATTGGTATGGGTGTCTGCTTTTGCACCACATTGATGACATTCAGCGATGACATCATCAGTAATGCGTTCGCCAAGTCGTTCATCAAAGACAAAGTTCTTACCCTTAAACATCAAGGGTAATCCTTCTTCTTTGGCTTTGTTGGTGTATTCAATAATGCCCCCTTCTATGTGGTATACATTCTGGAAACCTTGGTGCAACATATAGGCACTTGCTTTTTCGCATCGAATACCACCGGTGCAATACATCACAATATTTTGGTCTTTTTTATCGGCTAACATTTCGGCTGCCATGGGCAATTGTTGGCGGAATGTATCCGAAGGCACTTCAATCGCTTTCTCAAAATGCCCCACCTCAAATTCATAATGGTTGCGCATATCCACAATAATAGTCCCTGGCTTGGCCATCATTTCATTGGCTTCGGCAGCTTTTAAATACTTGCCTTTGTTCGCCATATCAAATGTAGGGTCCTCAATACCGTCGGCAACAATTTTCTCTCTTACTTTCATCCGCAAAACCCAGAACGATTTACCATCATCATCCACTGCCACATTAAGGCGAATGCCCTTTAATGCAGGGTCTGCTGCATACAAAGTTTCTTTAAAGGCTTCAAAATTGCTTGAAGGCACACTCATTTGTGCATTAATCCCTTCCTTGGCAATGTAGATTCTTCCAAAAACCTTTAGGGCTTCAAATTGGATAAAGAGATTGTCGCGGAAGGCCTGTGGTTCGGCGATGAAGAAATACTGATAGAACGATACTGTGGTACGGGGCTCTGTTTCTTCGTAGAGGCGACGTTTCAGTTCTTCGTTCGAAATTCGGTTGTGTAACACGCGCATAGTGAACCTTCCTTTTTTTCGTTGTTAAGATGCCACAAAGGTACCCAAATGAGCTAAAAATCAAGAATCTTCATGCAAAAAAACTTCAAGCTTATCGGGGCAATCAAGTAAAAGTTGCCCAATTGCTTTGTTTAAAACAGGATGCAATAAATCTGCTGCAATAGCAGATAAAGGGATTAATGCAAATCTGCGATGCTGTAATTCTGGATGCGGAATAACCAATCGGGCGCTATGCATCACCTCTTGTTCGTACAACAAAATGTCGATATCTATTGTACGTTGCCCCCAATGTTCTGTGCGTTTTCGCCCCAATAAATGTTCAATTTGATTGATGATGTTTAAAGCTTCAATTGGGCTGCATGGAGTATCGATATGGATGGCTTGATTCAAGAAATCCGCTTGATCGGTTTTGCCCCAAGCAGCTGTTTGGTATAGAGGTGAATAGGCCATGATAGGGCCCAATTCCTCCTCGAGCATTGCTTTCGCTTGGGATAATATTTGGGCACGATTACCTTGGTTGCCGCCTAAAAGTAGGTAAATAGAACTCACCGATTTATGACCGATTTAATTTGCGGTGAAGATATAAACATTGATACCTTTGTGCTAACAAAAAATTAAAGTAATTCATATGAAGCAGTTTTTTAAAATGTTCTTTGCCTCCTTATTGGGCGTAATTGTAGCTAGTGTAATCGCCATCGGTTTATTTATTGGCGCAATTGTTGGACTAGCCACCAGCGCTATGAATAGCACTGATCAAAATAAGGTAAGTCTTCAAGAAAATAGCCTATTACAATTAGATCTTAGTGAGTCATTTCATGAGCAAGGCGAAGAAAATTCGTTTTCCTTTATGGGCAATGGCGGTGGATCGGAATCGGGTGTTTATGAAATCGCTAAAGCGATGCAGGCTGCGGCCAAAGACGATAAGATTAAAGGTTTATACATCAAGCTAGCACCCAGCCCCAATAGCTTTGCCACCTTACAACAAATAAGAGAAGCCGTATTGCAATTTAAACAATCGGGTAAATTCGTTTATGCCTATGGCGAAAGTATTACGCAAGGAGCCTTGTATGTTGCCTCTGCGGCAGATAGTATTTTTGTCAATCCTGCTGGTGATGTTGAATTGAAGGGATTGCAAAGCGAATTGACCTTCTTTAAAAATGCATTGGCCAAATTAGAGGTTGAACCCCAAATTTTTTATGCAGGTAAATTTAAGAGTGCTACTGAGCCTTTTCGTGCCGACAAAATGAGTGAACCTAACCGTCAGCAAGTAGCTGCCATTCAAGCCGATATTTGGAATGAGTTTACTGCCGCTATTGCTGCACACAACCATACAGATGCCGCTGCGGTAAATGCTTTGGCCCAGACAGGTGCCATTCAGTTTCCTCAGGATGCCTTAAAATATAAAGTCGTAGATGCTGTTCGGTATTGGGATGAAGTAGAATCAATGATGAAGGCAAAATTAAAAGTACAAGCGGATAAAGAAATCAACTTTGCTAGTCTTAGTGATTTTTCTGATATGGATAGCGATAATGAGGAAAAAGATAGTGATAAGCGCATTGCAGTCATCTTTGCGGAAGGTCAAATCAGCGATGGTGAAGCTAATGGTGATTACGAAATTACGGATGTGGATATGGCCAAAACCATCCGCACTGTGCGTAACAATGATAAAATAAAGGCTGTCGTATTGCGTATCAACTCTCCCGGTGGTAGCGCTAGAGCCTCAGAAATTATCTTACGCGAATTGCAATTATTGCATCAAAAGAAACCAATAGTGGTTTCTATGGGCGACGTAGCCGCCAGCGGTGGTTATTATATTGCTTGTGCTGCAGACAGTATTTTTGCTATGCCTACTACGATTACGGGCAGTATTGGTGTCTTCTCGATGATGTTTAATACCGAAAAATTAATGAATAATAAGCTAGGTATTACTTTCGATCAGGTAAAAAATGCGCCTTATGCCGACTTTCCTAATGCTACGCGTACCATGTCCCTTGAAGAAAGTGCTATGATGCAAAGAGGGGTCGATTCGATTTACGCGCTGTTTAAACGCAGAGTGGCCAATGGTCGAAAAATGACAGAAGCTGCAGTGGATTCTATAGCCCAAGGTCGCGTGTGGACAGGCCTTGCTGGGAAGCAAAATGGCTTAGTTGATGCTTTAGGAAATTTAGATCGTGCTATTGCTAGTGCGGCCACTTTAGCCAAAATCAAAGATTATGAAATTCGCACCTATCCTGAAAAAGTGGATAAGTTTAAATCTTTTTTGAAAATGTTTAAAGGTAGCTCAGCCCAAGAAGCAGTCTCTGCTGCGGTGGTACATCAATTGGGTAATGAAGCGAAGGAATTGGTGCGTCTCAAAAAATTAAGCAATATGAATGGTCGGTCGATGATGCTGTTGCCTTTCGAAATGAAAACGAACTAATGAGTTTATTGTAAAAAAAACCTGCAAACAATTTGTTTGCAGGTTTTTTGTTTTGGATAATTTTATTCAGCTTTTTTTGATTTTCCCCTCTTATACAAATATCCACTAGTAATTTTCGTACCAACTAAAGTTGTTGTGTACAATTGATTCTTTTTCTTTTTGTAAATGCTCCAAAAAAGAAAGGCATACTGGTGAGTGTTTTTTGCCTTTTAACCAGATTAAACTCCAGGTAGTTTTAATGGGCAGACCTGCTACTGGTATAATTTGTAATTCGTTGTTTTGCAATTCACTTTTGATACCGATCAAGGGCATGATTGAATAGCCAAGTTTCGCTAAGATGGCTTGTTTTACAGCCTCATTCGTTGTAAGCTCTAATTTTTTAAGCGTTTTAATGTTGTTTTTTTCAATAAAATGTTCCATTGTTTGTCGCGTACCCGAGCCGCTTTCTCTGTAAATCAAGGGTAGATCATTAAAGATGGCTTTTGAGTTGTTTTTCTTCTTAAAAGTTGCCTGGGCATTTCCTACTAAAAACAATTTGTTTTGCAATAAATCTAGTTTCTCGATCTTCATTTTGGTGGGTAAAATCGATACCAAAGCAAAGTCTACCTCATTATGTTCTAGGCTTTCAATGACCTTGTTTTTGTTGGTTACGTCCATGTGTAATTCTACACCATCATTTTGTTGTATAAATTCTGAAAGAAAATAGGGCATCACATATTTGCCCGTTGATACCACGGATATTTTTAAGCGGCCTGAAAGTTGACCTTTATAAGCAAGTGTTTTGTAATTGATGGCATATACCTGATTGAGAATTTGCTCTGCTGCTATGGCGATTTCCTTTCCAAAATCGGTTATGAATATTTTTCTGCCAATTACTTCCGTAAGGGGAATTTCGAATTGTTCTTGAAAATTTTTGAGTTGTATGGAAACCGCGGGTTGGGTTAAGTGTAATTCTTCTGACGCTTTGGTAACGCTTTGGGTTTTTACAACCTTTAAAAATATTTGGAGTTGATTCAGGGTGTAATTCATAAATATTATTTATGGATTTTATTACAAAGATAAATGTATTTTAATAATTATTATCGCCAATTTTGCACATACATTCAACATATAAGATAGCCCAAAGGGATGTCGAGTAGGGGTATGCATTATGATAGCAAATCAACTTGTCCTTCCTTCCTAAAATAACTTTATGAATTATAATCTACTTCTCGAAAATTTAACCAATCCAGCTTTGTTGTTTTTTGTTTTGGGTATTGTGGCCGTTTATCTCAAAAGTGATTTAGAAATTCCGCCCAATTCTTCCAAGTTTATCTCACTTTACTTGTTATTTTCCATTGGTTTTAAAGGGGGGCAAGAATTATCGCACGAAAATTTTACGAGCGAGATTGCTTGGTCGATGTTGTTTGGGATTTTCATTTCGGCCGTTATACCTTTTTATACATTTTTTCTACTCAAAAGAAAGTTGAGTGTTTATGATGCGGGTGCGATAGCTGCAGCCTATGGTTCTGTTAGTGCCGTTACTTTTGTAACGGCCGTTTCTTTTCTCGATTCACAACAGTTAGCATTGCATGGTCATATGGTTGCGATTATGGCCCTGATGGAATCACCTGCTATAATTGTAGGTTTAGTGCTGATTTCCCTATTTCAAAAGGAGGATCTAACAAGTAGGATTAAAATACCCCAATTAGTGAAGCATTCATTAACCAATGGTAGTGTTTTATTAATACTAGGTAGTTTGGCAATCGGTTTTTTAGCCGATGCAAAACAGGCAGAAGGCATCAAGCCTTTCACGAATGATTTATTCAAAGGTTTTTTGGCCATATTTCTTTTAGATATGGGTATTACTAGTGGCAAAAAACTCAAGTCTTTTTTCGCTTTTGGTTTATTTCCCTTTGCTTTTGCAGTATTCATTCCCTTATTGAATGGATGTTTGTTTGCCGTTTTAAGTTCCTTCGTTACCGATGATATTACTAATAGATTTATTTTCGCCGTATTAGCAGCTAGCGCTTCTTATATTGCTGTGCCCGCAGCGATGAAAATTACGGTGCCCAAGTCCAACCCCGGACTTTATCTACCCATGGCTTTGGCGGTTACTTTTCCGATTAATATTACTATTGGATTGCCCTTATATTTTTTAATTGTGCAACATGTATAATCGTTCGGAAAAATAAGATTTCAGCCTTCAAAAGAACTTGTGCCTAACAAAAGAAAGCAGCCGAAAATATGGATGTTTTCGGCTGCTTTCAATTGATTTTTGTAAGGCTATTTTAAGGCTAGTAATTCTTCTTCAAGGTCTTTTTCAACCACCAAATTATTGATGATGAAAACTTGACGGTCTGGTGTGTTTTTACCCATAAAATATTCTAGTAATTTTTGAATTTGAGTATCCTGGCTCAGCATTACGGGTACTTTCCGCATATCTTCTCCGATGAATTTACCAAACTCTTCGGGTGATATTTCTCCTAAACCCTTAAATCGGGTAATCTCTGGCTTATTGCCCAATTCATATATGGCTCTTTGGCGTTCTTCGTCGCTATAGCAATAAATTGTTTTCTGTTTATTGCGCACCCTAAACAAGGGCGTTTCCAAAATGTACACATGCCCGTTACGCACCAAGTCGGGGAAGAATTGGAGGAAAAAAGTCATGATCAACAAGCGAATGTGCATGCCATCCACATCGGCATCGGTAGCGATAACTATATTATTGTAGCGCAAGCCCTCAAGCCCTTCTTCTATATTCAAGGCGTGTTGTAGCAAATTGAATTCTTCGTTTTCGTAGACGATTTTTTTGGTTAGGCCGTAGCAGTTTAAGGGTTTACCACGCAGACTAAAAACCGCTTGACTTTCTACATTTCTGCTTTTGGTAATCGATCCACTGGCCGAGTCTCCTTCGGTGATAAAAACAGTAGATTCATTTTGCTTTAAAACGTATTCTTCTTTGTTTTTAGCAGGCGCTTCGCCATTGTAATGAATACGGCAATCACGTAATTTTTTATTATGTAAATTGGCTTTTTTGGCCCTTTCGTTGGCTAGTTTTCTGATGCCCGACAGTTCTTTTCGCTCGCGTTCGCTTTGTTCGATACGCTTTTTGATTGCATCTGCGGCGGACTGATTTTTATGTAAATAATTGTCTAATTCTTTCGCTAAAAAATCGAGCACAAATGCCTTCATGCTTTGTCCTCCTTCAGAAACGGATTGCGAACCCAATTTTGTTTTGGTTTGGCTCTCAAACACCGGTTCTTGAACCCTTACGGCGATGGCAGCGCAAATACTTTGGCGCACGTCGGCCGCATCATAATCTTTCTTAAAGAAGTCGCGAACGACTTTTACAAATGCTTCTCGAAAAGCACCCTGATGGGTACCGCCTTGTGTGGTATGTTGCCCGTTTACAAATGAGTACAAATCCTCTCCATAATCACCCGTATGTGTTATGGCTACTTCAATATCATTTCCTTTGAGGTGAATAATAGGATAACGCATGGACTCGGGATTCGCTTTGCGCTGCAATAGGTCCAGTAATCCGTTTTTTGAAATAAAGTTCCGGCCGTTGAAATTGATTTGTAGGCCTGCATTTAGGAAGCAATAATTCCAAATTTGGTTTTCAACGTATTCAAAAATGTACTTATAATGTTTGAAAATAGTATCGTCTGGTGTAAAGGTCACAAAAGTTCCATTCGGTTCTGTTGTGGCAACTTCTTTATGCTCTTTGAGTAAAACACCGCGTTCAAATTCGGCTGTTTTCATTTTGCCTTCTCTATATGAGCTTACTATAAACTTATTGCTGAGGGCATTTACTGCTTTAGTACCCACACCATTCAGCCCAACAGATTTTTGAAATGCCTTGCTATCATATTTGGCCCCTGTATTTATTTTGCTTACCACATCGACAACTTTACCCAATGGAATGCCTCGTCCATAGTCGCGAATGCTCGCTACTCCGTTATCAAGTTTTATTTCGATGCGTTTGCCATGGCCCATCATATATTCGTCGATACAGTTGTCTAATACCTCTTTGAGCAAGACATAAATCCCGTCATCCATGCTGCTTCCATCGCCTAATTTGCCAATGTACATACCCGGACGAAGCCGAATATGTTCCCGCCAATCTAGGGATTTAATACTGTCTTCGTTATAAATTACTTCCTGTTCTGCCATTTTTTGTTCCATTCTTTTAAGAATGGCAAATGTATATTTGATTTCTGATTTTCGTAGTGCTATGTTTTCTTTTCACTTTTTTAAGAAAATGTTTATTGACTTTTGAGAATTATAATATCTTTAGGCCTTATAAAATACTCATTAAGCTAAACCGAATCTATTTTCAGTGGCTTAAACAACAAGACAACTAACATTTTTTATCAACTTCAAATTTTTTATGAAAAGTAAAATTTTACTATTTACCGCAACTTCATTGCTCCTAATGGGCTCTTGTAAAAAAACGGAAACCGATACAAAGCCTAAAGATTTTGGTGAATTGAAAACGCGCGTCATTTATAATTTTGCCGAAGAAGTAGCACTGCCTGCTTACAGCGATTTAAACAATTCAATTTTACAATTGAAAGCTGCTTCTGAAAACTACTATATCTCAGGATTAGCATCTGATTTGGTACTGGTAAAAACGGCATGGAAAAATGCAAGGGTAATTTGGGAACGCACCGAAAGTTTTCATTTTGGACCTGTTAAAAACGGTAAATACAACAGCAGAATGGAAACCTGGGCGGCTAAAGCAGCAGACTTTGACGCCTTATTGGTTAGTTCCAATCCGCTCGATATGCCTGATGTAGAAAAGTTAACTGAGAATTTTCGTGGTTTTCATGCAATGGAATACATGATGTATGGCGCTTCTGGCACTAAAACGGCTAATGATTTTGATTTTAGACAAAGGAAATACCTATTTAACCTGGCTAAGGATCTTCTAAATAATAGTGTAGCGCTATTTAATGAATGGTCTGCCGGATCTAAAAATTATGGTTCGGAAATTATTTTTGCGGGCAATGGCGGTACTACATTTAAGAAAAAACAAGACTTATTTACTGTAATGGTTGGCGGTATGAATGATTTATGTTCGCGTCTCGTTACGGATAATTTAGGAGCACCATTTTATGCAGTAGATTCTACCATTGTGGAGTCGCCCTATGCTAATCTTTCTATTGTTGACATTAAAAACAATATATCTTCATTAAAAAGTGTGTACACCGGACGCTACAATGGTTCAATGGGTTATGGTATTCAAGATCTTGTAAAAGATAAAAAAGCGAGTCTAGATATTAAACTATCTGAGAGAATGAATGCCGTTGATTCAGCTATGGCTGCTATTAAAATGCCTTTAGATTCAGCTATTTACTTCAAAAAGATAGAAGTGAAAATCGCTATCGATGCCGTTGATTCTTTGCGTTCTACAATTTCTACAGAATTGATTCCTTTTGTAAAAGATAACATTGCAGACTAATCTTATGGATTAAGAGTAGTTTTTTAAGCCCAATCCTCATGGATTGGGCTTTTTGTTTAATCTGCAGATTAGAAGATAGTTGCTTTTTGATAAAATGGGGTGCTACAAATCTGATGGCTTCCTAATGTAGGTTTTTGAAGATAAGCCCTACATTTTTTTGCTTACATCTTGTACATTACTTGGGCCTTTCCATCTAGTTTAAATGCTATTGATCTCATTGAAAAAGGGATTAGGATTCAATTTTAGCTAGCCTTTCTATGGCCGCCTTCAAAGTGTCTTCTTTTTTGGCAAAACAAAAACGTAGTATTTTTTGGTCATGCCGATCGCTATAAAAAGCACTGATTGGTATGGTAGCGACGCCAAATTTTTCGGTCAATAATGTGGCAAAGGTTCTGTCTGGCAAATCAGACATATGGGCATAAGAGGCCAGTTGAAAATAGCTGCCTGCGGCTGGCGCCAACAGGGTAAAGGGCGTTTCTTTCATCAATTCCAAAAAATAGTCACGTTTGCTTTGCAATAACGTATTGGGCGCTTCCCGCTCGTCTAGGTTTAGATATTGGGCTAGGGCAAATTGCGCGGGTGTGTTTACACTAAAACCTATAAACTGATGCAGTTGTCGAAAGGCCTGTGTTAGCATAGGTGCTGCGATACAATAACCCATTTTCCAACCCGTATTGTGAAATGCCTTGCCAAAAGAATATAGAGCAAAACTGCGTTCCCTTAGCTCAGGGTGTTGTAATACACTATAATGGACTTGTCCGTCAAAAACCAATTGCTCATATACTTCATCTGACAGAATTATGATAGGAGTATCTCGCACTAAATCGGCTAGTTGATTCCAATCAGCAAGGGGCCATATAGTGCCTGTAGGATTGTGGGGCGTATTGATGATTATGGCTTTGGTTTTGGGCGTAATGGCGTCTTTTATGGCCTGCCAATCGGGTGCAAAAGAAGGAGCAAGTAATTTAACGGGCACAGCCTTAGCGCCATTCATTTCTATATTAGGGATATAACTATCGTATGCTGGCTCTAATACAATCACCTCGTCTCCTGGGCTCAAAATAGCCGAAAAAGCGCTGTAAATGGCATAAGTGGCTCCTGGTGTAATGCTTATTTCTGAGTCAGGATTAAGATCGATAGCATATCTTTTCTTAAAATCGGCAGCAATGGCCTCGCGCAATAGGGGCAAGCCAGTCATCGGTGCATATTGATTCCAGCCTTTGTTAGCGGCCTCGTGCAAGAGGTCTCCCAGTTTGGTATCTATTGGGAAATCAGGAAATCCTTGAGAAAGGTTGATGGCATGGTGTTTTGTAGCTAAGGCACTCATTACACTGAATATACTTATATCTGCAGACCTGTGTTTTTGGGGTAAATTTTGATACATTTCCATTGATTGATAACTAATATGTAATGATAAGGTTAAAAATACAAAACTGGGGAAAACTTGGTGAAAAATAGCTAAAACCAAAGCAAAAAATAATCTATATTTACCATCTGAAACAAAATTAGAGTATGAAAAAGTCGCATCAAATCACCCTCACTCCTTTATCCAAAGAGAGCGTACCCGAGCCAGATTTTTTAGTGTGTAAAAAATGCAACGTTAACAAGCCCAAAGAAGCATTCAGAAAGGCTAATTTATGGCGCGCCAAGGTGTGTATGGAATGTGACTATGCGAACAAAAAAGCAAAAATTGCCGAAAGTAAAAAGGAAAAGGACATGTATGGCTTTTTTTAATGAATATTATTGAGCTAATTCATTCATCATTATAGCACAAAAGGGACCATCTGGTCCCTTTTGTGCATTTATATTGCCTTCGTAAGTGAATTTTAATTTGCCAATTCCAACAACACCACATTTTCAATATGGTGGGTATGCGGAAACATATCTACAGGGCGCATTCTTGAGATTGTATAATCAACAGTAAGTAAAGCCAAATCTCGGGCCTGTGTAGCTGGGTTACAACTGACATACACGATTTTAGGCGCACGCATTTTCAATAGTTGTTGCACCAATTTTTCGCTCATTCCAGCACGTGGTGGGTCGGTGATAATCACATCGGGTTTGCCATGTTCGGCAAAAAACGAATCGGTACAAATAGTCGAAACATCGCCAGCAAAAAAAAGTGCATGATCAATATTGTTTTGAGCAGCATTTAGTTTGGCATCCTCAATAGCCTGTTCCACCAGCTCGATGCCAATTATTTTATGCGCATTTTTAGAACAAAAAATTCCAATACTACCGGTGCCACAATACAAATCGTACACAACCTCTTTGCCCGTCAATCCTGCAAAATCTCTTGTGATCCGGTATAGATTTTCTGCTTGGGTGGTATTCGTTTGAAAGAAGGATTTAGGTGAAATATTAAAGGTATATTCTTCTAATTTTTCGGTAATAAAACCCTTGCCCGAGAAAGTATGCACTTCAAGGTCATAAATACTATCATTCCATTTGGTATTGATGGTGTAACAAAGGGTAGATATCTCGGGTACTTCCTTCAGCAAATATTCTAGCATTGGCCTCCTTGTTGCCTCATCGTCTTCGTTTAGTACCAGATTGACCAAAACTTCGCCAGTTGTACTCACCCGAATCATTAAGTTGCGCATGTAACCCGTATGCGCTCTGAAATCATAATACGGCAAGTTGTGTTCCGTGGTGTATTCGCGTAACAAATTCCTGATTTTATTCGTCGGTTCGTTTTGCAAATGACAAAAGTCAATAGGTACTACCTTGTCAAACAGTCCAGGAGCATGAAAACCTAAACCTTGCTCGTGGGGTACTTCGGCATCGCCCAAAATATTGATTTCATCAATGGTGCGGTAGCGTTTATTCGAAAAGGTAAATTCCAGCTTGTTTCTATAAAAAGTTTGTAGAGCACTTCCTGCAATGGGTTCCATTTCAGGTAATGCAACATGCCCAATACGTTGCATTTGGTCGGCTACTTGCTGTTGTTTGTATTCAAGTTGTTTGTCGTAGGGCAGCATTTGCCATTTACAGCCACCACAGACACCAAAATGACTGCAGAAGGGCGTTATACGCAAAGGTGAAGGCTTTACCAAACGGGTCATTTTCCCCTCGGCATAGCTTTTTTTGTTTTTGGTGATGCGCACATCCACTATATCGCCTGGTATCACATTTTCTACAAATACTACTTTACCATCGGCCATGTTGCCTAGGCTTTTACCTTCTGCTGCGTAGGTATTAATTGCCAAATCTTGAAGGGTTATTCGTTTTTTCTTTGCCAAAAAAGAGTGTTTGAGTGGTTAATAAAATGCAAATTAAGGGTATAAAATTGGTTAGTGGCCAGGAACAAAAGTATTTTTGGCAACCAACTTAAAAATCCAAAGCCCTGAAAACAAAGTTTTGATGCTGGTAATTGCAAATCATCTATTTTCACCAAACTATTAACAAAACAACAAAACACCCCTATGAAACAACTTTTTTCACTTAGTTTTTTGCTTGGCGCATTGTGCTTTCAGTCGGCCGCAAAAGATGGGTACAAAATCCAGTTAAAATTCAAGGACCTTAAAGATTCGTCTTATTTTTTGGCTCATTATTTTGCCAAGCCCTTGCCCACCATTTACAAAACGGATTCTGGTAAACTCGATAAAAGTGGTGCTTCGGTATTAAAGAGTGATAAAAAAATCACGGGTGGCATGTACCTCATCATGTTATCCGACCGCAAAACTTATTTTGAATTTTTATTGAACAATGGCGATGACCTTGTTATTACCATTGATAATAGTAAAGAACTGCCCAGTAAAGGATTGAAGATTCAAAATTCTGCCGATAATGAATCCTTTATCAAATACGAAGAATTTGTTCGCTCAGTTGGGGATGAGCATCAGCAATTGATGACCCAATTGAGTTTTGCCAAAAACAGTGTCGATAGTGCGGCCATTAAAGAAAAAATGGGTGTTAAAATGAAATCCCTGATTAGCTACAGAAACGATTTCGTCGCAAAAAATCCCAACAGCCTTTTAGCTAAAATTTTTAAAGGATTAGAATTACCCAAAGTGCCCGAAGGAAAGCACTATACAGCAGACGGAAAAGAAGATAAAGATTATGCCTATAATTTTTACAAAAGCCATTATTGGGATAATTATGATTTAAAAGAAGCTCGTCTGATTAATACTCCCATCTACGATGCGCGTATTACTGAATACTTTGAAAAATTGGTGATTCCAGTGCCAGATTCGGTAATTAAAGAAGCTGATTGGATATTGGCCCAAACACGCGGCACAGGTGATATGTTTAACTACACTTTATCTTGGTTGGCCAATTTTAGCCAAGACAGTAAAGTGATGGGTATGGACAAGGTATACGTGCATCTAGTAGATAATTATTATGAAAAAGGTGATGCAAGCTGGTTGAGCAACGAATTGCTTGAAAAGCACCGCCAACACGCCAATGATGTTCGTCCAAATCTTATTGGTAAAGTAGGGTATGACATTGTTATGAAAGATACTTCGGGTAAAGAGGTAAGCGTTTCCAAAATACAAGCTAAATATAAATTGATTGTAATTTGGGATCCTACTTGTGGCCATTGTATGAAAGAAATCCCTGCACTTGACTCTACCTATAAAGCAGAAAAATTAAAGGCTCGTGGGGTTAAAATGATTGGTATTTGTGCGGAGCAATTAGAACAAACGTGGAAAGATTTTATCATCAAACATAAGTTGAGTGATTGGGTACATATTCACGATCCAGAGCGTAAAAGCAATTACAAATCGATGTACAATGCACGGGTAAATCCTACTATCTATTTATTGGATGAAAAAGGCATTATTCGGGGTAAGACAATTGACCATTCCAACATCAGCTCGCTCCTAGACATGTTAGAAATGCAGGAGGCCGAAGCTAAAAAGAAATCATCCAAATAAATTATCGTAAACTTGCAGAAGTGTCTTAAAAATTGTTCTTTTTTAAGACACTTCATTTTTTAACCTTAGAACTAAATTTTAGCATAATAAAGCCATCTATGAAGAAGTTTATCTTGACTAGCATTGTAGCTAGTGCATTTTTTGGAAGCAGTAGGGCACAAACCATTTTTACTTATGGCAATAACTCGGTTGCAGAATCGGAATTTATGCGTGTGTACAAAAAGAATAATGCTGCTCAAAAAGTTGATTATTCTGAGAAAGCACTTCGCGAATATGTAGATTTATACGCGCTGTTTAAGATGAAAGTGGCTGAAGCCAATAAGCAACATTTAGATACGACATCCTCTGTTGCCAGCGAGATTGATAATTATCGCCGTCAATTATCCAAGAATTATTTGACAGATGAAGAAATGGTGGGTAAATTGGTGCAAGAAGCCTATGATCGTTCAAAACAAGAATTACGTGTAGCTCATATTTTGTTGTTAACCAAACCCGGAAGAGACACCCTAGCACTTAGAAAAACGATAGATAGTATGTACACTGCTGCTACTAAAGGAAAAGTTGATTTTGCAGTATTGGCTAAAGCGTTTTCGGAAGATAATGGTTCCAAAAAGAATGGCGGCGATATCGGTTATTTTAGCGCATTGCAAACCGTATATGGTTTTGAGAATGCGGCCTACAACACTGCGGTAGGTAAAGTTTCTGAACCATTCCGTACCAATTTCGGTTACCATATCGTAAAAGTATTGGATAAAAGAGCTGCACGCGGACAAGTGAAAGTGGCACAGATATTAATTGCAACACCTAAATCTGCTGGCGATGCGGCTATTGCAACGGCAAAATTAAAGATGGATTCGGTTCAGAAAGAACTAAAAAATGGTGCTTCATTTGAATCTTTAGTAACGAAATATTCTGAAGATAAATTTTCTAAGGATGCTAAAGGAGAATTGCCTGTATTTGGTGTTGGACGAATGGTTCCTGCATTTGAAGAAGCAGCTTTTGGATTGAAAAATGCCGGTGAGGTATCCAAGCCAATACAAACCGAATATGGCATTCACCTCATTAAGCTACTTGAAAAGTATGATGTCAAACCATTTGAAGCCGTACAAAAAGAATTCAAAACCAAAGTAGATAATGACTCTCGTGCCCAACAAGCAAGAGACCTATATTTCCAAAGAGTAAAAACCACCAACGGTTTTAAAGAAAATCCGAAAGCTTGGGAGACTATTGCAAGCCAATTAAACAATATTGCAGATACCGGCAAAGATGCGGGTCAATTTAGTAGCAATACTTTTCTGAAGGGCGCCAACAATACTATGTTTAGTCTTGCTGGAAAAAATTATACCCAAAATGATTTTATCAATTTCGCGGGTGCAACTACGCGTGGCCGTGTTTTGGCTCCAGGAGGAAAAGATGTAGTGTTTAGAGAGTTGTATGGAATGTACCTAACCAAAGTCGTAAATGATTTCCAAGAACATAAATTGATTGAAGAAAATCCCGAATTCAAAAGCCTCATGCAAGAATACAAAGACGGCATTATGTTGTTCGAATTGATGGACAGAAATGTTTGGGGTAAAGCGTCTAAAGACACTATAGGCTTGAAAGCATTCTATGAAACCCACAAAGACAAGTATCAATGGGAGCCAGGTTTTAAAGGCGCAGTATATACTTTTAAAGACGAAGTCGCTTTGAAAGAGGGATTGAAGCTTTTAGCCAAAAAAGGAATGACTAATGAAGAACTCGTAAAAACTATGAACAGCGAAGCTAAACGTGACGCCGTTAGTGTACAAGTGGGTCGCTATGAATTTGGTAAATTTACTGATGTGCCTCAAAGCAAAATTGTATTGGGCAAAGCCAGTGAAGGTCTTAAGAAAGCAGATAATACTTACACGGTTGTCAAAGCAGATCAAATCTTCAAACAAAAAGAAACCAAAGCTTTTGCCGATGCCCGCGGATACATTGTTTCGGCTTATCAAGATAAATTAGAAAAGGATTGGAATGCCGCTTTACGCGCTCAATATCCTGTAACGGTGAACGAAGGAGAGTTGAAGAAATTGGTAAAATAAATAATGAATACCCTTAGTTAAAAAGCCGCTGCAACAAATGTTGTAGCGGCTTTTTAAATTATTATTTACCCGTTCTTACCCACATTAGGTCACATTCATGCACATTCCCCAAATGTTATCCCTTCATCTTCACCATCGTCAAAATGGTGGCGATACCCACCAATGGCTCATCTGTTTCGTCCAATATTTCTACCAACCATTTAACGATACCCTTTGGTATGTCATTTTCATCTCTGGTTTCTTGTTGGATTTTTTCTTTACAGCTAAAGCGCACATACACACTGGTACCAGGATAAACAGGCTTGGTGAAGCGCAATTCGTCAATACCATAATTGAGCAATACAGGATTGATGTTATAAGAATCCACAAACAAACCTGCAGCCACACTCATGATAAAATAACCGTGGGCCACCTGATGCGTAAACATCGTTCCTTCGAAATGGGTATCCTTCATGTGCGCATAAAAATGGTCGCCAGAGAGGTCGGCAAATTTGTCGATGTCTTCACTGGTAATCACTCTTTTTTCGGTTACAATCTGGTCGCCAATTTTCAAGTCTTCAAACATTTTTTGGAAAGGATGAACACCATCCACATTGCCTTTGGCACCTTGCTGATATTGTTGGGATATAGCCGTAATCATGGATGGTGAACCTTGAATCGCCACGCGCTGCATATAATGTTTTACACCGCGCAAGCCACCCATTTCTTCGCCACCACCAGCACGTCCAGGACCGCCATGAACCAATAAGGGTAGGGGAGAACCGTGACCGGTACTTTCTTTAGCACATTCATTATTTAAAACCAATACACGACCATGGTACATGCCAGCACCCACCACATAATCGGTAGCGATTTTGGGGTCGGCAGTGATAATCGAGCTGCACAAAGAACCTTTACCTAATTTGGAAAGAGCAATGGCTTCGTCTATGTTTTTGTAAGGCATCAAAGTAGATACTGGCCCGAAAGCTTCTATCTCGTGCGTGGCTGTTGCTGTAAAAGGATGCTCGTTGCGCAGTAAGAGCGGACTCATAAAGGAACCTTTGTGGCAATCGGCATCAATCAAATCAATGCTATCCAACGAACCATAAATGAGCTGCGAAGAGGCCAATAATTTTTGCACCTGATCTTTTACTTCCTGCAATTGGGTTTTTCCCGCAAGCGAACCCATACGCACTTTTTCGTTCAGTGGATTACCAATGGTTGTTTGAGCCAAAGCTTTGCTCAGTGCTTCTTGCATCGCTTCCATTTTGTTTTCAGGGACAAAAATCCGTCGCACTGCTGTACATTTCTGACCACATTTGGTGGTCATTTCTTTTCGCACTTCTTTTACAAAAATGTCCCATTCCGGCATATCCGGTGTTACATCTTCGCCCAGCACCATACAGTTGAGCGAATCGGCCTCCATATTAAAAGGCACGGATTCTTCTAGAATTCTTTTGCTCGATTTCAACATCAAACCGGTACTTGCCGAGCCCGTGAAGGTCACCACATCTTGGGACATCACATTGTCTAATAAATCGCCCGCTGAACCACATAATAATTGTACAGCACCAGCAGGTAGAATACCCGAGGCAATGATTTCGCGCACTACCGCTTCGGTAAGGAAAGAAGTAACCGTTGCGGGTTTTACTACAGCGGGCATACCTGCCAAAAGGTTTACCGCAATTTTTTCCAGCATACCCCAAACCGGAAAATTGAAGGCATTGATATGTACCGCAACACCTTCTTTGGGTAGCAATAAATGGTGCCCCATAAAAGAGCCTTTTTTGCTGAGGATATGCGATTCGCCATCGAGGCAAAAAGAAGTATCGGGGAACTTGCGGCGCAGTGAGGCATTGGCAAAAAGATTTCCAATACCACCTTCGATATCTACCCAGCTATCAGCTTTGGTAGCACCTGTTTGGTAGCTGATAGCGTAGAATTTATCGAGGTGTTTTTGTAAGTGCAAAGCCAATGCTTTGAGCATCAATCCGCGCTCTTGAAAAGTCATTTTACGCAGGGCCGGATTACCTACTGTGCGGGCATAATGCAATATATCAGCATTGTTGAGCCCCTTGGTAGAAGCATAAGCCAAAGTGTCGCCATTCACGGCATTGTAGAGCGCTTGGCCTTCGCCATCACCTGTAATCCAATTGCCGAGAACGTAATTTTCTAATTTATGTGCCATATAAAATGGAAGTTTTTTTAGTTGGAAGAACGAAGGCAAATGTACAAAGGAAAGGAGTGGAAAAGAAAGCTTTATTGGAAGAGTCAGCCCTGAAAAAGGATTTGACTTGAAGGTTATAAGGTGCGCATTGGCTGACCCGCTGTTCGTAATCTAACGTATAATAGATTAGTAAATAGGATGAGCTTTCTGAATAACAAGTTGATATTGGGGCTGACGATTAAACAAGGTTGTTTTTGGTCTTATGGAAGGATTTATCTGATTGTTTTTTTTGTAAAAATTTAATAATCAATTTTATACACAGTCTTTTTTCCAGAGGAACTTGTTTGCAAAGAAATAAAACAAAAAAAGTTGCTTTTACAAAACTAGTTTAACTCCAATGTTATGTAATTATTAAGTCTTGGTTATTTCTTTTTTGTATTGACCCCGAAATATACTTTTGCGCAAAATTAATCAAAAGATAATGCGCAGAATTTTATTTATTTCTATTTTTTTAGTATCACAGCAGTTCCAAGTGAATGCACAACACAATTCAATCCTTGACCCTGTAAAAACACATCCTGATTCTGCAGCAAAAGCACCCGCTCGCAAATGGTATGAAACTTTCTCTATTAGGGGTTATATGCAAGTGCGATACAATCGCTTATTAGAAACCAATGAAAACCTAGGGAATGAGCAAGGAGATAAATCTTGGGGTAAGGATGGTGGATTTTTTATTCGTCGTATGCGTATTATCTTTTATGGTCAGCTGAGCAAGCAAGTATATTTTTATGTTCAACCCGACTTTGCCAGTAGTCCTAGTTCCGACAGATTGCATTTTGTTCAGCTAAGGGATGCCTATATGGATGTGGGTGTTGACAAAAAGAATGAATTCAGATTTAGAATAGGGCAGAGCAAAGTGCCTTATGGTTTTGAAAATATGCAATCGAGTCAAAACCGTTTGCCCCTCGATCGTAATGATGCTTTGAATAGTGCGGTGTCTAATGAGCGCGACCTTGGTGTATTTTTCTATTGGGCACCCAAGCGCATACGTGAGCGCTTTGCTTATTTAGTAAGTTCTGGTCTCAAAGGAAGTGGCGATTATGGTGTTTTTGGTATTGGTGCTTATAATGGACAAACAGCCAATAATCCTGAACTCAATAATGATAGGCACTACGCGGCTCGTATTTCATATCCTTTTATGTATAAGAAGCAAATCGTTGAAGCTAGCCTTCAAGCGTATACTGGCGATTTTGTGCTGAGTAAATCAAATTTGAGTAGCGGTGTTAAATATGTAAAAGATCTTAATTATTTAGACCAACGTGTGGCAGCATCATTAATTTGGTATCCGCAGCCATTCGGTATCCAAGCCGAGTATAATATAGGTAAAGGTCCGGAGTTTAATAAAATCACCGATTCGATTGAAGTAAGAGATTTATCAGGGGGTTATGTCACTTTTAATATGAAAACTAAGTATAAAAATCATTTGTTTTATCCTTTTGTTCGCTATCATCAATATAAAGGTGGTAAAAAACATGAAAAGGATGCCCGCAGTTACGATGTCAAAGAATTGGAAATTGGCTTAGAGTGGGAGCCTGTAAAGAACTTTGAGTTAGTAGCGATGTATACAATGTCAGAGCGTCGTTACGAAGATTTTGCTAAACAAAATAATCTTCAAAAAGGAAATCTTTTAAGACTTCAAGCCCAACTTAATTTTTAATCCTTAATATAAAGCCTCGCTAAGGTTATGTAATTATTAATTTAGCTAGGATTATTAGGCATGGGCTTAAAAAGAATTAATTTTGCACACAAATTCAAAAACAATATAAAAAAAACAAACAATCATGGGTTTAAATTCATTTGTCAAATTGTTCACCCCCAAAGACAGGGTTTTCTATAGTTTATTTGAAGAAGTAGCCGACAATCTAACGGCCATGAGTCAAGTATTTAGAGATGCCATGTATGAGGCTGATGACAAAAAGCGTGCGCAAATGTTAAGCACACTCGAAGATTTTGAACATAAAAATGACGATGCAACCCATCGATTATTTATAGAATTGGGTCAAAATTTCATCACACCATTTGATCGTGAGGATATCCATTATTTAGCTACTTCACTCGATGATGTTGCTGATTATATTTGGGCATCAGCGAAGAGCATCGTGAGTTATAACATCGAAGATGTAAACGATACCATGCGTGCTTTTTCAGATGTGATCAATAATTCGGTTGGCTCTTTGCAAGTAGCATTGAAGGGTTTACGCAATATGAAAGATTTGAAATCGATTACGGATGCTTGTGTCAAAGTGAATAGTTTTGAAAATGAGGCTGATGACATTTTAGATGCTGCCTTAAAGCAATTGTTTTTATTAGAAACCAATGCCATTGAGTTGATTAAAAGAAAAGAATTGTATCAGGACATGGAAATTGTAACCGACAAATGCGAGGATGCCGCAAATGTTATAGAGTCGATTATTATTAAATACTCTTAATCATTTTCCTTCCTCTTTGATTTCTTTTCATTATTTTAAAAAAAACTCATGACGACATTACTTATAGTCATCATTTTTCTTGCGCTTGTTTTCGATTATATCAATGGTTTTCACGATGCAGCAAACTCTATTGCTACCGTGGTGTCCACTAAGGTATTATCGCCCTTCCAAGCTGTTGCTTGGGCAGCATTTTTTAATTTTGTGGCCTTCTTTATTTTTAAAGACCATGGTGTGGCCAATACGATTGCCAAAACTGTTCACGAAATAGACATTACCCTTCCGGTGATTTTGGCTGGTCTTATCGCGGCTATCGGTTGGAATCTTTTAACTTGGTGGTATGGTATTCCTTCTAGCTCTTCACACACGCTAATTGGTGGTTTTGCTGGTGCGGCTATTGCTCATGCTGGATTTGGCGCTATTGAAATGGGTACTATTGCCAAGATTGCAAGCTTTATTATACTAGCCCCTTTGGTGGGTATGCTGGTGGCCTTCATCATTTCTTTGTGGTTTCTTAACTCTTTTCGAAAAAGCATTGTACCCAAAATTGTTTCCTTATTAATCATTGCTGGTACCGTTTATTTTGTGTACAACTCCTATGAAACCAAGATGACCAAAATCTTGGGTTTCAAAAAGATTGAGCAAAGTGACAAAGGAATTGAAATAAAGGATGTTCCCAATAAAACGCCAGCCAAAATGATGGGCTTGAAAAAGGAAGATCTTTTATTGGCGGTTGATGGTCAAAGCATTTCCGATAAAAAAGAATTGAATAAAGTTTTGGCCAAGCACCGTTTTGGCGATTCTATTAGCTTTTCTGTTATCCGTAAGAATGAACCTAAAGAGATAAGGACAACTTATCAACCCCGATTCGAAAACAATACACTCAATTACATCACCTATGGCGAGAATGTAAAATGGTTGTTGATTGGTTTTATTATCATTTCAATTGCTTTGTTTACCCTGTTCCTCAATATGCTCAATTACGCTCAAAGCGAGCGTTGGTTTAAGCGCATGCAGTTGATTTCTTCAGCGGCCTTTAGTATTGGGCATGGTGGTAATGATTCGCAAAAAGTAATGGGTATCATCACGGTGGCTTTGATCGCTGGCAATCAAATTACTAGTTTCGACCAAATGCCCAATTGGGTTCCGCTTTCTTGCTATACGGTAATTGCATTGGGTACAATGAGTGGTGGTTGGAAAATCATCAAAACAATGGGTTCGCGCATTACAAAAGTTACACCTTTTGAAGGGGTAGCTGCCGAAACAGCTGGTGCTTTAACCTTGTTTATTACCGAAATGCTCAAGATTCCGGTTAGTACAACCCATACGATTACGGGCTCTATTATTGGAGTAGGAGCAACAAAACGTTTATCGGCTGTACGTTGGGGTGTTACGATCAACCTACTTTGGGCTTGGATATTGACCATTCCTGTAAGTGCATTAATGGCCGCTTTCGTTTATTTTATTATTTCTTTATTTTTATAAGATCGCTACACTTACAATAAAAAAAGTCTCAACTTGTTCGGTTGAGACTTTTTTTTATTCTTTTTTCTTTACCAGCAACAGCCAATCGTTTTCGAGCGGTAAAAAACCATATTCATAGCAAAATACATACAAGCCTTTCTGGGTTTGTAATTGATTGGTGTAATAATTGAAATCATAGGCTTTGTCCCGTAGTTTTTGCTTGGGAACATTCATAGTTCGCTCGCCTTCGGGCAATAGTTCTTCTAAAATTCTTCTGTTTTTTCGAAGAATAGTGTTAATGCTGCGCACATAATTATTGCGGTCGCTATTTTGTACATTATTATAATTGTTTCTGCAATTATCGTCGCAGAATTTCTTGTCTATCCTGCCTTTCAGCGCTTTTTGGCAACAGAGGCATAGTCGTTCATTTTGCTCCATAGGGTAAATGTACACCATTTATTATCCGAAAACAAACGCTTACAAACACTTACATCCGTAGTTAAATGCTTAAATACCGAGTATCCCTTTCAGCCCATCGCATCTTTGCATCGGCAATATCGCCAAACCACAAACTTTTTTTCTAACAATTTAAATGTAAACAAGATGATGAATGCAAGCATGATGAAAAACCGAGTACAATTGATCGGGCACCTCGGCCAAGCACCAGAGGTTAAAAACCTCGATAACGGCAATAAAATGGCCCGGATGAGTATCGCTACCAATGAGACCTATAAAAACGCTCAAGGCGAGTATGTAACCGAAACCCAATGGCATAATGTGATTGCTTGGGGTAAAGTGGCAGAAGTAGCCGAAAAAATCCTCCAAAAGGGTAGCGAGGTAGTTGTAGAGGGAAAATTGATTCACCGCAATTATGCCGACAAAGACGGCGTGAAAAAGTATGTTACCGAAGTGCAACTACACAATATTTTACTGATGGATAAAAAAGAGGCCAGCCACTAGACTCGCTTTCTTTTTCAATGTTCAATGATTTTTGGATAGGCTATTTGCTATTCGGAGGTCATTGAACATTTTTTATGAACGATATTTCCCTATTAAACTTGTTTTTTTTATCCACAAAAAAGGATAAAAAAGCTGTGGAAAAGCCCCTCGAAAACGCTATATTTGCGCTACTTAAATTTAAGTTCAAGCGTCGAGCATTATGTCAGAAAATACAACAGACAATAACGAATACCAACAACCTGAAAAATTACGGATTCAACCCGTCAATATCGAAGAACAAATGAAGACCGCCTATATCGATTATTCGATGTCGGTAATCGTGGGTCGCGCCTTGCCCGATGCACGTGATGGTCTGAAGCCTGTACATCGTCGCGTATTATTTGCGATGCACGAATTAGGCAACAACAGCAACAAACCATATAAAAAATCTGCCCGTATTGTGGGTGAGGTTTTGGGTAAATATCACCCTCACGGAGATACATCAGTTTATGACGCCATGGTGCGTATGGCACAACCCTGGAGCATGCGCTACCTGATGGTAGATGGCCAAGGTAACTTTGGCTCGCAAGATGGTGATGGTCCGGCCGCTATGCGTTATACCGAAGCTCGTTTGCAAAAACTAGCCGAAAGTATGCTCGATGATTTGGAAAAAGACACCGTAGATTTTTCATTGAACTTTGACGATTCTTTGAAAGAACCAACCGTTATGCCCACACGTGTTCCTACACTTTTGGTCAATGGTTCTTCGGGTATCGCTGTAGGTATGGCTACCAATATGATGCCGCATAACCTTAGTGAAGTTATTGATGGTTGTGTTGCCTACATCGATGATAATGACATCACGATTGACGAGCTCATGAAGCACGTTAAGGCTCCTGATTTCCCAACCGGTGGTATCATTTACGGTATCGATGGCATTAAAGCAGGTTTTCATACAGGCCGTGGTCGTGTAGTATTGCGGGGAAAGGTAAATGTTGAAACACTGAAAAACGGTAAAGAACAAATCGTGATTACCGAAGTGCCTTACCAAGTAAACCGTGATGCCCTTGCTGAGAAAATCGGACATTTAGTAAACAATAAAATCATCGAAGGGGTAACCCACGTTGCCAACGAATCCAACAAAGAAGGTACACGTCTTGTGGTTGAAATTCGTAAAGATGCTGTAGCGCAAGTGGTGATCAATATGCTGTACAAATACAGCGAATTGCAAACTTCTTATGGTATCAACAACGTAGCCTTAGTTGGTGGTCGCCCCAAAACATTGAATCTTAAAGAACTGATTGTTGAGTTCATCCGTTTCCGTCACGAAGTAGTAGTACGTCGTACCGAGTTCGAACTACGCGAAGCAGAAAAACGTGCCCATATTTTAGAAGGCTATATCATTGCCTTGAATAATTTGGATGCAGTAATCAAATTGATTCGCGAAAGTAATACGCCAGAAATAGCCCGTACCGGCTTGATGGAGAACTTTGCCATGAGCGAGATTCAAGCAAGAGCGGTATTGGAATTGCGTTTGCAAAGCCTTACTGGTATGCAAATCGAAAAGGTGCGTGAAGAGTTTGCCGAAATCATGAAAACCATTGGTGATTTGAAAGACATTCTGGCCAATGAAGGTCGTCGTTTCCAAATTATCAAAGATGAATTGGCAGAGGTGAAAAAGAAATTTGGCGACGAGCGTAAATCAGAAATTGATTATGGTGCGAGCGAAATGGATATGTTGGATATGATTGCGGATGAAGATGTGGTGATTACCATTTCTCATTTGGGTTATATCAAACGCACCAGTCAAGCCGAATACCGTGCCCAACGCCGTGGTGGCCGTGGTGCACGTGGTGGCAAAACCCGCGAAGAAGATTTTATCGAGCATTTATTTATTGCCTCAACGCATCATACCTTGCTCATCTTTACCGAAAAAGGAAGATGCTTCTGGTTGCGTGTGTATAAAATCCCTGAAACGGATAAAAATGCTAAAGGACGTGCGATTCAAAACCTTATTCAATTGCCACCGGATGATAAAATCCGTACGATTTTGAATGTACCTGATTTGGAAAAAGAAGAATACACCAGCAAGCACTTTATTGTATTGTGTACCAAAGAAGGTATTATCAAGAAAACATCTCTGGAAGATTTCTCCCGCCCACGTAGCAATGGTGTGAATGCGATTACCATTCGCGAAGACGACCAATTGTTAGAAGCGCGCCTCACTGATGGTAACAGCTATATTATGATGGCCGTGAATAGCGGTCGTGCCATTTGCTTCCCTGAAGAGAAAGTTCGCCCAACAGGTCGCGGTGCGATAGGGGTGTATGGTATTGATATGGCCGATGGCAAAGATTATGTGATTGGTATGGTTTGTGTCAACAAATTTGATACCGGTAAACAAATCCTTGTGGTATCTGAAAAAGGCCTGGGTAAACGTACTCCATTCCTCGAAAAATTGGAAGAGGGAACGAATACCGACGACATGTCCAACACCGTAATGATTAAAAACGCAGAAGGTGGTGAAGAGCAATTCCAATTGGCTTATCGCGTAACCAACCGTGGTGGTAAAGGCGTTAAAACCATAAATATTACGGAGAAAACGGGTTCCTTAGTTGGTTTGTTGGCGGTTGAAGAAAAAGATGATTTGATGATCACCTGTAAATCGGGAATGACCATCCGCATGAAAGTGCGCAATATCCGCGAAGCGGGTAGAGCCACACAAGGGGTGAAACTCATTAACTTGGACAACAACGACGAAATAGCCGCATTGGCCAGTATCGACGAGCAAGAAGAAGAAGTAGAATTGGATGAAAATGGAGAGCCAATTGACCCCTCCCCAGCCCTCCCCGAAGGAGAGGGAGATAGTGGATTCATTGCTCCTGAAGGAACAGAAACAACAGAAGCTAGCGAAGAGGAAGCTCCAACTGAAGAATAGTTAAGTGTAATTTCATGTAAAAAAACCACCCATTTGATGTGTCAGTTGGGTGGTTTTTTTCGAATGTGCGATTTTGAGTTTGCAATTCTTATTGTATATTTAATAATCCCATGACGACCCTAAAATTCAATTTTATGAAAAAAACAGTATTCATTATGGCCTTAGTGTTGAGTATCTTAGAAGTAAGTGCTCAAACATACGTGAGCGGTGGTATTTACGTGAACACTACTTGGACCAAAGCTTCTAGCCCCTATATTGTAACCGATACGATCTTTGTTTTTCCGGGAGTTGTGTTAACGATTGAACCAGGGGTAAGCGTAAGGTTCAATAATAATAAAGCTCTTGAAATTCGTGAAGGATCACTAATTGCAGAAGGAAGCGCTATTGATTCAATAACCTTTACCAGTAACGCAACAACGCCTACTGAAGGTAGTTGGGCTCATATTTATTTTTTGAATGGAGCCCTAGATTCAAAACTCAAATATTGCAACTTTAAGTATGCCCAAAAGGGCATCCAAATTGGTTCTTTGGCTACTATCTTTATTAATAGATGTTCTTTTGAAAAAAACGAAATCGGTATAGGAGAAGTCATGTACAGTCATCCTGGTGGTAGCCTTAGGATTGACTCAACAAATTTTGGTTACAATAAATATTATGGAATATTATTGGTTTCTGCAAATACACGATTGTATTTTAATCAGTTGTATGTTCATCATAATTCAATAGGAATTGTTGGTAGTAATCAATCCAGCTCGGAGCCTGATCCAACAAAGAGAGATTGGTATATCAAAAACTCCACAATAGATTCAAATTACGAAATTGGCCTAAATGTAAGGGATCATTTAAAGGTTGTAAATTGCCATATTGGCTATAACAAAATTGGTTATATTGGTGACAATAATACCATTAAAAATTGTGTGTTTGAATACAATACCGATATTGGATTTAAAGGTGGCAATTATGATTCTTTAATCAATTGTAAAATTCATCATAGTAAGGATGGGATTTTTACAAGGCAAACAGGCTACTACTTCGAAGGAAATGAAATTACCCATAACGACATTGGGATTAATGCCGAAAACTCTTCAAGGGCATTTATTTTTGGCAATTTAATTAGCAATAATAGAATTGGCATTTCAAAAATCCGAGAAAATATTATTGTTAAATACAATACAATTGAGAACGATTCTATAGGTATTCATTCAACGGAGATTAATAATAATATTACCTGTAATAAATTTTGCAATAATTGGATTTTTGATTTAGAATATAAGGGTAAAATAAATGTAAATATTGCCAATAACTATTGGTGCACCATCGATTCTGCTATTGTAGTTTCTAAGATTTTTGATGGTTATGATGACCCAAGTTACGGTCTCGCTAAGTTTATGCCCATTGATACATCTTGCTACAAAGCCTTAGGCGTTAAGGAGTTGAAGCGACATCAGCAAGCTATTACCATACTTTACCCCAATCCCTTCAATAACACAGCCACTTTAGCATTCGAAAATCCTCAAAATAACAACCATCATTTAGGCATTTTTAATACAATGGGACAATTGGTTTTGAGCATTGATAACATCAAAGGCAACAAAGTATTAATAGACAGGAAAGAGTTACAAACGGGTCTCTATTTTTACCAACTCCAAAATGAAGATGGAGTGATTGGAAGCGGGAAAATGATGATTGAATAATTCATTTATTTTATTGGAAACCACCTATTAGTTGCAGCTGATGGGTGGTTTTTTTATGTAAATCAGTTTCTTTTCATTAATTAATTAATTACTGCTTCTTTGAAATGAATGCTTTATGCTCTAATTTTCGCCCAAACTTTTCCTTAACCATGTTCAAAAACCTCTACCTTATCACATTGCTATTGCTTGCACTTTGCAATTCTGCCTCCGCAAAAGTGGATACTACTGTGGGTATCAAAGCACCCAATAGCGTCAGTACCGATGCGAAGAAATTGGCTCATTATCTCTGCGATGCGCTAGAGGGTGATTACTTAAAAGCCAATGCTATTTATAATTGGATCACCCATAACATCAAATATGATGTTGCAGCCTTTAAACGAGGGGACTTGAAACGACCAACGATAAAGGAAGTATTGAAAAAGAATAAGGCCCTTTGTGATGGTTATGCTGACTTATTTGCTGGAATGTGCGAAGAAGTGGGCATAAGGGCATTGACAGTAAGCGGTTATGGGCGCGACTGGATGTTTGATGATAGTGATAAATTATACACCCCCCGGCATGCTTGGAATGCAGTATATATTGCCAATAATTGGCATTTGGTGGATGCCACTTGGGGAGCTGGGGTGATCGGGCAGTTCCCCAATAAAATACAGAAGACTATTAAAAAAGCCAAAAACAATCCTGCCCAACAGATTGGAAAACTAAAATTTAAATTTAGGTATGACCCCAATTTTTTTATGACTCCGCCAGCAGCCTTTCGGATAAAACATTTGCCCTACGACCCTATTTGGCAACTGACTGATTCCTTAATGCCTTTGGCCATATTTGAGTCTGGAGAAGTAGAGATTAACCAATTTAATGAAATTTATGGCCGTCAAGGTATCAACACCAAAGAGGTGAATCGATTTTATAATCTCGAAGAGCATATTAAAATTATAGAAGAAGCCGAAAGGGCTTATGCCTATAATCCTCGATTCCATGTTAGCATGGCATTGCAGCATCAAGCAAGGGCTATTGATAGCCTTAAAAAATTAGATAAGAATGCTCCGCCCATCAAAAGAAATGCGCTGGTTGAAAAGGTAAAGCAAGAATTGAAATCGGCCGAAAAATACGTTGCTCTCCAAAAAGAAAGCATTACAGTTGAATACAGCGAATTGAAAAGGAAAAACCAAAAGAAAAACACTTTGGCAAAGGCCTATATTTCTGGTGTAAACAACAATAACAAACAGGCCATTACTAAATGCAACAGTAAAATCAATGGCGCTGACCGTAAATATAGAAGGTTGATGCAAAGGGCAGGAGAGGCTATTGCCGACCATAAAAAGGCAAATCCTCAAAAATTTGATGCAGTAAAAACCGCCTCTCCCGAAGATAAGGCTACTGCTCCACGCCTGTTGACGCTTGTCGATTCGGTGAGTAGAAGGATTGAAAAGTTGGATCTAAAGCAGTCAGAGCTCAATAGGGAACAGCAAGGGGTGGATAAGCTGGTAGAAGCGAATAAAACGCGATTGGACACATTGGTGCATTATTTGTCTCTAGCAGATTCGGCCTTGATTCAAGAAACAATTGGTAGGATTAACCTTCACGATAATTATGATGACGAAATAAAAAAATGGTCGGCCATCTATAAAGAGGCGCGTACACAAAATGCAGACTCAGTGCAGAAAAGGTATTTTGCAGATTATGATAGCATCTTAGTGCATTATGAATCGCTTCGTAATGGCTATGATCATTATCTGTCTCTTTTTTATAAAAACTTCAAAGACATAGAACAATACAAAAGTAGAAATCGCAGTAATGCCCCGTTTTTGATGCAGTATGAGCAACAAAGAAATCTCTATGATTTGGCCTATGTGGCCCAACAGAAGATGCTTTATGATTATGCTGCTTATCTCAAAGGAAATAAGTCTTTGTTAAAAAGTCTGGTCAAACACTATGAACATCAGCAAAAGTTGGGTGACTATATGAAGAAGTCGGAACAGCAAAGACGAAAATTAGAAGCATCGGCACTAACCAAAAAAGAGGCCTTTGATAAAAAAGAAAATAAAGAACAAAAGAAATTATTACAAGAGGCTGGGACAAAATCAGAGCGTTTTGCAAAAAAGTAAGGGTTCTGGCGGAAAGAAAAATAGGCGTCTAAAACTAGGCCTATTATAATGTTGCAAAAGTGCTAAGCAAAAGAAACTGTAGCCTTAATGCTGTGAAAAAAATCAACGCAACATTCTTTCTATTTCTTTTTCGTTTTGGATCAGTTGACGGCGAAAGGGCGAAAATATCCACCTGCTTTTGAGCCTTGAAAGCCTATCTGCTGCGGGTACAAATAGGATATGGGCCAACCAATGTAAGCCCGTATTCTGTTTGAAAATATGCGATAGCGGTACAAAAAATATTTGAACACTATTGTCGGACTCGTCCATTATTTGGGCTATGTCCTCAGGTTTGCATAAAGAACTGATGACTAAAACCGTTCCTTTTTTTGTCGAAAAATAGTGACTTGTTGGGTATTTATTTTGCCATTGGCTATTGCTTATGATTCTTTCGTTGTGTTCTTGCTCAGTTAGGGTTTCAGACAAATGAAATTCTTGATCGGCTAGGTATTTGACTTGCCATTCTTTTTGCTGCAGTGCATTATAAATGCTCCAAACATTGTGTTTGTAGGTATTGAGCATTTCGGCAAGATACTTGCTGTATAAAGCTTCTCCACCCATACTATTGTAAAAACTGGCATAGAAATTGAGCTCGGAGGCGTAGGGTTCCATACGCTCTGGAATGCGCACCACCAATTCTCTGTTTTTGGCATAGACTTTCCACACGATGCGGCGCACATCATCGCCCGACTCGAATGTTTTATAATTAAGGTATTCTCCTTCTACCTTGCGCATTTGTTCAATGCGGATATCCATTTTTTTGGTTTGCTTGGGCGAAACCTCATCAGCGTTTTGTTCCAGCGTATCGGGTGCTTGGTAAAAACTAGCCCCCAAATTCTGTTGCACAGGCAATGAAACAATGTTCAAAAGGTCTTCGAAAAAAATCATCCCACCTTTGATTTGATACTCTTTGATATCGGGCAATTGAATGCGGCTTTTCCCTGAAATGGCTTCGCGGAGTAAAGACTTTTTTCTGAGCTTAGAAGAGAGCAGCGCAAATTTGTCTGTTAGTTGTCCATCATCGTAATAAAGTCTTGCTTTGACAAAACCCAATATTGGGCGAAGGCTATGAGGGAGGCTGGCTTCGAGGAATTGTTGTTTTGTTTCTTTTTTTGTTTCGGTGTAAAAATGTACTTGCAAACTGCTTTTGTTTTTTTGGCGCAGCCACAAAAAATGGAGCCAAGCTACCAAGCTGCTGAGCACTGATAGAAGCACAAGGCCAATAAATAGCCAAGCAACAAATGCGCCCATGAGCCGAATAAAAGGAAGTTGCGCATCGGAGGCATTTTCTTTGGTGATTGGCTGATGTAAAAAATGAAATAATACCCAACAAATGATGGTAAAAATGAGCGTGTTCCCAGTAAATGGAATCCACTGAGCATAAATAAGGACGCGTTTTTTGAGCTGTTGGCGCTTCATAGTTGTACTGTAAAAATGACCTTACAAAAGCATAAATTTTGGCTTCTACATTGCTTAGCTATTTTCCATAATGTTAATGGCGAGGATATATAATCAAACTAACAGCAACACTGTAGTCAACTGCTCCACCAAGTCCCAAGCCATCATATTCTTTCGGGTCGAAATGAGTGGTTGAGGTAAGCGTATTTATTTGAATGTCCGACACTACATATTCATCGCCATAAAGCAAGATGATTCCATCTACCGAGATGGTACTTTCTTCGCCACCGGCAATGTGTTCTAATATTTTGGTTTCGCCTGTAATGGCAATGAGTTCGTTGGTTTCTTCGTTGATAAAGGAAAATAATGCAGCTGTAGCTAATGACATATCTTGACTAGGGTGATTAAAGTGTTGAGGTGGCTATTTTAGGTTGCGCTTTATACATTTTGCTGATAGTATTTACAAGCTTCTGTAATCTTACATTCGGCGCATTTTGGGTTTCGTGCTACGCAAGTGTATCGCCCATGCAATATCAACCAATGATGCGCAATATGCACCAATTCTTTGGGGATGTTCTTGATTAATTGTAATTCGGCCTGTAATGGATTTTTGGCATTTGTCGTCAAACCTATCCTTGCTGAAACCCGGAATACATGGGTATCTACGGCCATATTGGGTTGTGCATCGATTACCGAAGTGATGACATTGGCTGTCTTTCTGCCCACACCGGGTAGCTGCACCAATTCGGCAACTGTATGGGGTACTTCGCCTTCAAATTTTTCCATCAACATTTGGGCCATTCCCATTAAATGTTTGGTCTTGTTGTTGGGATAGCTAATGCTTCGGATAATCGGAAATAAATCATCAAAAGTGGCTTGTGCTAGGCTAGGTGCATCAGGGTATTGGGCAAAAATATAGGGTGTTGTGAGGTTCACTCTTTTATCGGTGCATTGTGCCGATAAGATGACTGCTACTAAAAGCTGAAAGGAATTGTCGTACAACAATTCCGTTTCTGCTTCGGGTACATTTTCCTGAAACCAATTTAAGATATATTCGTAACGCTGTTTTTTCGTCATTTGGCTTTGGAGTCGTCGGGTACAAAATCGAGTACAGCACTATTCATACAAAAACGTTTGTAAGTAGGTGCCGGACCATCATCAAAGATATGCCCAAGGTGCGAATCGCATCGCCCGCAAAGCACTTCTTCGCGTCTCATACCATAAGAATTATCAGCTTGGTAACGCACCGCATCGGCTTTCAAGGATTCATAAAAACTAGGCCATCCGCAACCACTTGCAAATTTGGCACCTGAGCGAAACAAGGGATTGCCGCATACAGCGCAATAGTAAGTTCCTTTGGCATCGGTTTCATAATACTTACCCGAGAAGGCATATTCGGTGCCTTTATTACGGGCAATTTCATAAACCTCTTTGCTCAAAATTCTTTTCCATTCCTCGTTAGGTACATTCAGTTTTTTGCTGTCGGTACGAGAATAATAAGGATTGTTGTTGGTCATATTGCTTTCTTTTTTTTGTGCGTTACTGCATTGGCTAAAACCAATAAGGATGAAACATCCGAGTATTGTTTTGGTAATCAGCTGAAGCATTTCTTTTTTCATAAAAAATCAAATTTTATTGGATGCTTAATGCTATTATTTACGCTACTTTTTTCACCTCAGTTTTGTAATGAAATGTACATGTTGTCTTCAAATCACCAATTCCATAACTGAAATCAAAAATCCAACATTCACCATTCAACATTCACCATTAATCATCTACCATTAAACATTCAGTTTAGCATTCCGGCAAGCTAATCGGGATATTCGTAGCCAAACCACCCTCGGCAGTTTCTTTGTATTTATGATTCATATCTAGGGCCGTTTCCCACATGGTATTGACTACTGCATCTAGCGATACACGGGCATGATCAGGATTGCTTTGCAAAGCTAGTTGCGAAGCCGTAATGGCTTTTATAGATCCCATGGTGTTGCGCTCGATACAAGGCACTTGTACTAGTCCGCCTATTGGGTCGCAAGTAAGTCCTAAATGATGCTCCATCGCTATTTCTGCTGCCATTAAACATTGGCGAACCGTACCGCCTAAAACAGCGGTGAGTCCTGCTGCCGCCATGGCTGATGACACACCGATTTCGGCTTGGCATCCACCCATTGCTGCCGATATGGTTGCTCCTTTTTTGAAGATGCTGCCAATTTCGGATGCTGTGAGCATGTACTGTAAAATTTTATCTTCATCATAACCATCACAGAAGGCTACGAAATATTGCAAAACGGCAGGAATAACGCCAGCAGCGCCATTTGTAGGAGCGGTAACCACTCGGCTAAAAGCTGCATTTTCTTCGTTTACGGCTAAGGCAAAACAACTCACCCAATCGAGTGTGTATTGAAAACCTGAGCCACCTTCACGAATAGCCATTATCCATTCTCTGTAATTGTTGTAGGTTTTGCCGTTCAATAATTTTTTGTTGAGCGCCGCAGCTCTTCGTGTAACATGCAATCCGCCCGGCAATTCGCCTCCAATATGGCATCCACGATAAGTGCAATCGCGCATGGTTTCCCATATTTTCATAGCGCCAGTCTTGGTTTCGGCCTCACTGCGCCAAGCATTTTCGTTTTCCATCACCACCTCGGCAATACTCAATCCCGACTTCATGCACCAATGCAATAGATCAGCCGATTTTTCGATAGGGAAGGGTAGTTCACTGTTGAAGTTTCCGGCATTATCTTCCCCTTCCTTAACCACAAAGCCACCACCGATGGAGTAATAGGTTTCGGCAATTTCTTGGCCATTTTCTAAGCTGCACAAAAAAGTGAGCGCATTGGGGTGAAAGGGAAGGCTTTCCGTCATTAAAAATGTTACCGAAACATTGTCCGGGTTGAAAGGCACTATTTTTTTGCCTCCTAAATTGATTTTTCTTTCTTGGTTTATTTGGGCAATGCGTGGCGTTATTTGATTTACATCAAAAGTCACAGGGTCTTCACCACAGAGACCGAGGATAACAGCAATATCAGTACCATGTCCTTTTCCCGTTTTTGCTAAGGAACCATACAATAAAACCCTTGCCGAGCTTACTTTGTCGAGACCAAACTGTTGTTCGATGCTCTCCAAAAAACGAAGAGCGGCCCGCCAAGGACCAAGCGTATGGGAGCTGCTGGGGCCTATGCCTATTTTAAAAATGTCGAATACCGAAATGCTTTCTTTATTCACTGTATGTATGGATTGCTATAATTAAAAGGGTCAATTGCATTGCAAGATAAATCAAAGATGGGCTTCAAATTACTTTACTGCCAAATAATTAAGAATTGTTTTGCCCCTGCTCCCGATTCTGAGGATGTACATTACGAGTGTTATAGAAATGTAAAAAGTAATAATAAAAACGAAGGAAACGTTTTTGTGTAACAAATGTTTCCATAGTTTTGCAATCTAATGACAGAATTAACTACAAAAAATATGGATCTGCGAATAAAGATAATGCAAAGTGCATTGGACTTGTTTCGGCAATACGGTTTCAAATCCGTTACCATGGACGATGTAGCTCATCGTTCTGGCATTTCGAAAAAGACTTTATACCAACATTTTGACAATAAAAATGCCATTGTTGGAGACACGATGCTTTTTTACAAGGAGGGAATGCGTTGCCAATGCGATTCGATTATGCAGGCTACCAGCAACGCTGTTGAAGCCTTTGTGAAGATTAAAGTGCATTTTGATAAAGTGTACAAAGAATTAAACCCCATTGCCCTGCACGAGTTGCAACGCTTCTACCCAGAGGGTTATCAGCAGTTTAGATTGAATATGGAATCGGATGTGGCCGCCATAAAGGCGAATTTAGACCAAGGTGTAGCTGAAGGTCTTTATCGTCCCGAAATCAATACCGATGTAATGGCGCTTTTTCATATGGAAAGTTTGTTGATGATTATGTTACCCAACATGATTGTCAAAGACCGTTTCGACCTCTATACGGTAAGCCGTGAAATAATGGAACATTATATCTACGGCATTGTTACCGCCAAGGGTGAAAAATTGTACAGAAAATATAAAGAACAGTATTTAACGAAGTAAAATATACCTATGAAACGAATAGTACCCCTTTTATTATGCTCGCTAGCCCTAATGGCACCCAAGGCCAAAGCCCAAGAAGTGGTTTCGCTAAGCCTTAAAGATTGTATTGATTATGCGCTTAAAAATAGCGTTTCTGCTAAGAATGCTCGATTAGATGTACAATTACAAAAGGCAGTGAATGATGAAGTAACCGGTAGAACATTACCCCAAATTAGCGCAGAAGGTAAATACACGCAGTTTTTTGATGTGCAGCAACAATTTTTACCGAGTCAGTTTGCTGGCTTGCCTCCTGGAGATTATGTGCCTTTAGCCTTCTCACCCAAATTAAGCAGTACTGCTTCTTTAACGGCCTCCCAACTTTTATTTAATGGCAGTGTTTTTGTAGCCCTTCAGGCACGCAATACCTTAATGCAATTGGCCCGCCAAAAGGCAGATATGACCAATGAAGATATTCGTTACAATGTGCAAAAAGCTTATGCTGGATTACTGATTGCCCACAAACAATTTGCTGTCATGAAAGGCAGTTTGGATTTGATGCGTAGCTCTACGCGTGATATGGGCATCATCTTTGAAAATGGCTTGGTTGAAAAGATTGAGGTAAATCGATTAGAAGTGCAATTGAGCAATTTGCAATCGGATAGTTTGGGTTTGGCCAACATCATAGAAGTGAGCGAGAAAATGCTCAAATACAGTATCGGTATGGATATGAATACCCAGATTGTTTTGACAGACGAATCAATTGTGGATAATATAAACGACGCTTCTAGCCTTTTATTACAGGAAACAAAGGTTGAAAATAATATTGGCTACCAATTGGCTTATACGGGTCTTAAACTTCAAGAATATGATTTGAAACGATACCGTTTTGAGGGTTTGCCTACTTTAGCTGCATTCGGTAGCGCTGGTTACAATCGTTCCTCTGATAAATTGGGTGATTTAATCAATAAACCTTACCCCGGTTTTTCTTTGGCGGGCCTACAATTGAATGTGCCCCTATTCGATGGTTTGCAGCGCAGAAACAGAGTAAAATCTGCAAAACTAAAATTAGAAAAAGCAGAGAACGATGTAGACAACGCCAAACGTGGTATTGAGTTCCAAACCAAATCGGCACAATCAACTTTAGCCAATGCCCTTAAAACCACTGAAAGTCGCAAGCGTACAATGGAATTGGCCAACACCGTTTTGGATTTGGCCCAGAAAAAATACAAAGCAGGTGTAGGTAGCAACCAAGACGTGATGATTGCCCAAGGCGATTTCTTAAGATCACAGAACGGATATTTTGAAGCCCTACTTTCAGTAGTAAACGCCAAAGCCGATCTGCAAAAAGCATTAGGTCTTTTACAATAAACTCAAGCTAAACACATTAATCAACATACATTCTTCTCTTTCAAAATAATCATTAATGAAACAAATCACTACCATCCTTGCAGCAACACTTATCCTCGCATCTTGCGGTGGCGAAAAGAAAGGCGATACTAGCGCAGAACTAGCCAAATTAAAAAGTGAACGCGCTGCGCTCGATACCAAAATCAAAGCTTTAGAAGCTTTAGAAGGAAAAAACAATCCGCGTAAGGCCACCCCCGTAGCCGTAATAGAAGTAGCCAATACTGTGTTCAATTCCTTCATCGAAGTGCAATCGCAAATATTGGGCGACGAAAACGTTTTGGCCACACCACAAGCACCAGGCGTTGTATCTCATGTACATGTAAAAGCCGGTCAGCAAGTAAGCCGTGGACAGGTTTTAGCTAGTTTGGATGCTGCAGCCATTGAGCAACAAATAAAAGGACTTGATGTGCAATTGACCTTGACCAAATCTTTGTACGAAAAACAAAAGAACTTGTATGCACAAAATATTGGTTCCGAAATTCAATTGATGCAAGCGAAGGCAAGCTACGAAGGTGCCCAAAAACAAAAAGAAGCCTTGCAAGCGCAGCGCAATATGTATCGAATTGTTTCGCCTATTTCGGGTACTGTTGATAATGTTTCTTTGAAGCCTGGTGATATGGCTAATCCTGGAATGTCTGGCATTCGTGTAGTGAGCTTTGACGATTTAAAAGCAGAAGCTAATCTTGGCGAAAACTATATTGGTAAAGTAAAACAAGGCGATCCGGTAAATATTATTTTCCCAGACCTTAACGATTCTATCCAAACAAAAGTAACTTATGTGGCGCGTCAAGTAGACCCCATGTCTCGTGCCTTTTTGGTGCAAATACGTTTAGGCAACAACAAAAAGATTTACCCCAATATGTCTTGTAAGTTGCGCATCACCAACTACGAAAACAAAAACGCATTGGTAGTTCCTGTACAAGTTATTCAGAAAACCGCTGAAGGCGATATGTTGTATGTGGTGGATGGCAACAAGGCTAAATCAGTGATTGTTACCGTTGGTCGCAACTCCAATGGTTTGGTAGAGATTTTGAGTGGACTTAAGGCTGGCGATAAAGTGATTACCGAAGGTTTTGGTGATATCGACAATGGTGAAAGCATCACCGTACAATAAGCTTGTTTTCCAACAGATTTTTCCACTTCTATAACCGATAATTATACACTTTCCAATGAAAGATAAATTTAAAGAATTTAAGCCATCCAGTTGGGCTATAGACAACCGGACGGCCATTTATATCCTCACCATCATCATTACCCTTGTAGGTTTGATGGCCTATATTAGTTTGCCTAAAGAGCAATTTCCAGAAATTAAATTGCCACAGATTATTGTGCAAACCATTTATCCGGGTACCTCGCCCGATAATATGGAAAACCTAGTAACCAAGCCTATTGAAAAGCAGGTGAAGAACCTTACTGGTGTCAAAAAAGTAACGAGTAATTCTTTCCAAGATTATTCTGTTGTCATTGTAGAATTTAATACCGATGTACAAGTTGATAAGGCCAAGCAAGATGTAAAAGATGCGGTGGATAAAGCACGTGTTGATTTACCCAACAACTTGCCCAATGAGCCAGAGGTAAAGGATATCGACCTTTCGGAAATGCCCATTTTGTATGTAAATATTTCGGGTAATTATGACCTTAACCGATTGAAAAAATATGCCGATCGTGTACAGGATGAAATTGAGGAGTTGAAAGAAGTGAAGCGCGTAGATATGGTGGGTGCTTTGGAGCGTGAAATCCAAATCAATGTAGACCTGTTTAAGATGCAAGGTGCAGGTATGACCTTTGCCGATATTGAGCAAACCGTTGGTTATGAGAATTTTTCCGCTACAGCGGGTGAGGTTTCGATGAATAACCAAAAGCGTATTGTGAGCATCCGTAATGAGTTTAAAACGGCAGAGCAAATCGCCAATCTTGTGGTGCGCAATGGTCAAGGCAAGTCTATTTATTTAAAAGACATTGCTGATGTGCGCGATAATTTTGAAGAACAAAAAAGTTATGCCCGTTTAGATGGTAAAAATGTAATTACCCTCAATGTCATTAAAGCTAAAGGTCAAAACTTGATTGATGCCTCCGAAAAGATTGAAAAATTGATGGAGGAACTGCACGAAAATGAATTGCCCAAAGATTTGAACATTGTCATTACGGGCGACCAGTCAGAATCAACCAAGACTACCTTGCATGATTTGATCAATACCATCATCATCGGTTTTATCTTGGTAACGATTATTTTGATGTTCTTTATGGGGGTTACCAATGCCTTGTTTGTGGCAATGTCTGTGCCCTTGTCTTGTGCCATTGCCTTCTTAGTATTGCCTGGTATTGGTTTTACCTTGAACATGATTGTATTGTTCTCTTTCCTGCTGGCATTGGGGATAGTTGTCGATGATGCCATTGTGGTGATTGAGAATACACACAGGATATTTGATAATGGTAAAATGCCTATTAAGAAAGCGGCAAAACTGGCTACGGGCGAGGTTTTTCTTCCTGTATTATCGGGTACAGTAACTACTTTAATCCCCTTTATTCCGTTAGCATTTTGGAAAGGCGTCATTGGTAGTTTCATGTTCTTCTTGCCCATTACCTTAATCATCACCCTTGTAGCGTCTTTGTTGGTAGCCTATATCATCAACCCTGTTTTTGCAGTAGACTTTATGAAGCCACATGATGCAAACGATACGGGCAAACGCACATGGAGTAAGAAAGACAAAGTAGTGATGATTATTTTCTTGTCGGTAATTGCTATTGCCTACGTATTCCAATCTTGGGGCTTTGGTAATTTTATTGTGTTCTTGTATGGCTTTGTATTGTTGGAAAAATTTGTCTTTGAAAAATGGATACATACTTTCCAAAACAAAACTTGGCCCTCTTTCCAAGATTGGTACACCAAATGGTTGAAGCGCGCTTTGGCTCATCCGGGCAAAACCGTATTCATTATGGTAGGTATCTTTGTCTTCGCCATCGTATTGATGATTGCCCGTAAACCAAAAGTAGTGTTTTTCCCAAGTGGCGAACCCAACTTTACCTATGTTTACCTCAATTTGCCTGTCGGTACCGACCAAGCGTATACCAATCAAGTGTTGGGTAAATTGGAAAGTCGCGTTTATAAGGCATTGGATATTGATATTGCGAAAGGAAAGAAGAATCCTGCTGTCAAGTCAGTGATTTCTAACGTTACGGTTGGCGCTATCGACCCCAATAGTGGTGAGGTGGGCGACTTCCCGAACAAAGGAAAAATAACGGTGGCTTATGTAGAATTTGCGAAGCGTAAAGGCGTTTCCACTGCCGAATTGATGGAGCGTATCCGTTCAGCCGTGCAAGGGGTTCCTGGTGCCGAAGTAACCGTGGATAAAGAGAGTGGGGGACCACCCTTACCCAAACCCATTGTGGTGGATATTGTGGGTGATGATTTAGATTCTTTAATTGCCGCTTCGGAAAATGTAAAGCGCTTTTTAGAGCAAAAACAAATTGCTGGAGTGGAAGAATTGCGCAGTGATTTCCAAGCAAGCAAACCCGAGATTGTCTTTGACCTCGACCGCGAGCGTATGAATAACGAAGGAATTACGACAGGCCAAGTGGCTATGGGCTTGCGTACTGCGGTATTTGGTAAAGAGATTTCTCGTTTCCGCGATGCCAATGATGATTATCCCATTACCCTTCGTTTAGCACCTGTACAGCGTGAAAATGTGGATGCGATTCGTAATATGCCTATTGTATACCGCGATATGGGCATGGGTGGTATGATCCGTCAAGTACCCGTTAGTGCCTTTGCAGATATCCGTTATGGAACTACCTATGGTGGCATCAAACGTAAAGACCAAAAAAGAATTATTTCTTTAACCTCTAACGTTTTGGGCGGCTTTAATGAAAATGAAGTTGTTGCCGCTATGGGCCAAGAATTGAACGGTTTTAAAGCACCTGCAGGTGTTACCATAACCATGGGCGGACAGCAAGAAGAACAAGCCGAAACCGGAGCCTTTTTGGGCAGTGCGATGATGATTGCCATGGCCTTGATTTTCTTGATTTTGATTATGCAGTTTAACTCCTTGAGTCGCACACTCATTATCATGTCGGAGATTATCTTCTCTGTGTTTGGTGTATTCTTAGGTGTGGGTATTTTTGGTATCGATTTTTCCATTGTAATGAGTGGTATTGGTATTGTGGCCCTAGCAGGTATTGTGGTGCGTAATGGTATTCTATTGGTAGAGTTTATGGATTTGATGCTCGAAGAAGGCATGACGCCATACGATGCCATTGTTGAAGCTGGTCGTACCCGTATGACACCTGTAATTCTAACGGCCACCGCTGCGATACTTGGATTGATACCTTTGGCTGTAGGTTTGAATATCGATTTTGCCAAACTATTCTCTGAGTTGAATCCACATATTTATTTTGGTGGAGACAGTGTAGCCTTCTGGGGACCATTGGCATGGACAATGATTTATGGATTGAGCTTTGCTACCTTCCTAACGCTGATTATTGTGCCTGTGCTTTGCTTGCTTAGCTTTAGATTTAAAGATTGGGTTAAAGCTAAAAAAGCCTCCTTTAGTGCCCAGTTGAAAGATTAAAAACAGTTCATATTGTAACAAACGAATCAATTGTATGAAGAGGATTTGTGACCCATCGCAAATCCTCTTTGTATGCAATTCGCCAAGATCTACATACAGAGTACCCATTTAATCAAAGACAATTTTGTCAAACGGTCTATTAAGCCCTAATTTTACCCCCTAATTATATAACAAATGGTTTATTTAACGCGCGTTGAGCATTTTAATGCAGCTCATAAATTGGAAAATCCTAGCTGGTCGCAAGAGCAAAACACTACTGTATTTGGTAAATGTGCCAATCCCAATTGGCATGGACATAATTACGAATTGCATGTAACGGTAAAGGGAGAACCCAATCCTGAAACAGGTTTTGTATTCAATGCCAAAGAATTGGGTACTTTGATTAAGCAGTATATTGTAGAACAAGTAGATCATCGTAACCTTAATGTCGATGTGCCTTTTATGAAGGGTAAATTTACCAGTGCCGAAAACTTTATTATGGGCATTTGGGACGAGCTTAAGCCGCATGTGGAGGCTCGCGGGGCTCAATTGCACAAAATGAAACTCAACGAAACCCCCAATATTTATGTTGAATATTATGGATAGTCATTGTTGATAGTAGTATAAAATCAATTCCTATGATTATTCAATTTTTTGTTCAACATTTGCATTCTAAAACTAAACAAAATTGGCTTACAAAAAAATAGAACAATACGACCAAGACATAACCGATGGTTTGAAGGACCATTACGCCGCATCAATGAAATTGTTGGGTGAAGATGTGGAGCGTGAAGGGCTTTTAAAAACCCCCGAGCGTGTGGCCAAGGCGATGCAATTTATTACCCAAGGTTACCAAATGGATGCCCGTGAAATCTTGAATTCGGCAAAGTTTCATGAATCATACAGCGAGATGGTGATTGTCAAAGACATCGAATTGTATTCGTTATGCGAGCACCATATGTTGCCCTTTTTTGGTAAAGCCCATATTGCCTATATACCCAATGGTGTGATTACGGGACTCAGCAAAATCGCCCGTGTGGTGGATTGTTTTTCGCGGAGGTTGCAAGTTCAGGAGCGTATGACACACCAAATATTGGACGTCATTCAAGAAACATTGAATCCTTTGGGTGTTGCTGTTGTTATTGAAGCAAAGCACTTGTGTATGATGATGCGTGGGGTGCAAAAACAAAATAGCTCTACCACTACTTCTGCATTCAGTGGGCAATTTGAACATAATGAAACCCGTAGTGAATTTTTAAGATTAATTGCAGCAGATTTGCATTAGGTTTTTTGCCAAAAGCTATTATCTTTGCGGCCCCTTTAGGGGGGAAATTTATCCGGTTTAGGGACTAGCCCGGTAGCGTATCCCGCGGAAGCGCGGGAGGTTCGC